>JAIVHC010000155.1 GCA_020201305.1 Geobacteraceae bacterium | reverse complement strand
ACCCGCATATCCAAAATCAGGGGAAGGTGGGAGAGATTTTTACGTGTGTGTGCGGAGCTGTCAATTTTGACATGTTCTACCTCTATTCCGCCAATAGCATAAAAGCGATCACGGCTTAAAACCGGGCAACATGCGGGATAGGTGGTGCGAAACAGGGTAGGAGAAATGCGCTGAAGCCTGCTTTGAAACTGGGGATGACCGGAAATCCACAAGGTATCCATAAAATCTCCAGCTACTATAGCAGGCAACAACATATCGTAGCGCCCGAGCAAGTCTGCTCCAAGAAGTTTTTTTATCTGGGCCGGGCGGCGGAAAAAATTTCCTTTCAGGCGTACATTAAAAAACAGAAAACGCTCCTTGTCCACGCTCACGTCCGCCACCAGACATTTAGACCCTTCCCCAAGGTCATACTCCTGTACCTGTCTAAGGGGGAAATTCCAGCTCATAAATGCCATAGTATGACTTCCACCGCTATTTACCCCGGAAGCGTTTACTTCGTGTGCGAGGTCAGGCATTGAAATATTACCCAAGAGCGCAGAGGTGTTCTGTAGGGCAAGCATGTCAGGAGCTATATTAGATACATAGGTGCGGAAAAATGCTATATCCGTGCATCCGTCCATGTTTAACGAAAGAATGCGTAGCGTTCCAGACATAACATCCCCCCTTGAGGAAAACTTATTAGGTGGGTTTACATGCGCTTTATGGACTTAATTATAACCGTCTTTATAGGTACATCACGCATCCCTTTTTTACTTGTGGTAGCGACTGCTGCAATTTTATCCACTACATCCATGCCCGCAACCACTTCTCCAAAAACAGCATATCCGAAACCGGAAGGGGACGAATTGCGGTGATCAAGAAATCCATTATCCACTACATTGATAAAAAACTGACTTGTAGCACTATTGACCCGGTTGGTTCTCGCCATTGCAATGGTACCGCGTTTGTTTGTCAAGCCGTTATCTGCTTCGTTTTCAATTGGATCAGCGGTTATTTTTTTAGCCATATTTTTAGTAAACCCGCCGCCCTGAAGCATAAAGTCCGGAATTACCCGGTGAAATACAGTCCCTGCATAAAATCCACTGTCAACATAGTGAAGAAAGTTCTCCGTTGTTTCGGGTGCGAGTTCTTCATTAAGAGCTATCTCAATATTTCCATGGTCCGTATGTATGACAACATTCGTCCCTGCATAGCTTAACTGGGACAGGAAAAACAGAATCAACACAGAGCTACTTAGCAGAGAGACCAATTTTGCGCGCATATTATTATTCCCGTAGGTTATATATACTCTGATTTGAGCGAGCGCCGCATTAATTCGATAACAGCGGCGCGCGGATCTTTATCTTCAAACAGAACCGCATACATCTGGTTGATTATCGGTACGTCAATTTCGAGTTTTTTTGCCAGTTGATACGCTGACCGGGTTGTCTCCACCCCTTCTGCAACCATATTCATGTGCGCGAGAATATCGTTAAGTTTTTTTCCTTCCCCCAACGCAATTCCCACCGTGCGGTTACGTGAAAGATCGCCGGTACAAGTGAGGACAAGATCCCCCATTCCTGCAAGACCGGAAAAGGTTTCAGCACGTGCCCCCAGGGCGAAACCTACCCGTTTCATCTCCGCTAAACCTCGAGTTATTAGTGCAGCGCGGGTATTATTTCCGTACTGAAGTCCGTCACATACCCCTGCCGCTAAAGCGACTATATTCTTAAGTGCACCGCCTATCTCGGTACCAACCACATCATCATTGCTGTAGATACGAAAATAGTCAGTGCTGAACAGATCCCTTGCCATAGTGGCCACTTCTTCCTTTTCTGCAGCTACTACGGCGGCAGAAGGGATCTCCAGAGCTATTTCACGCGCAAATGTAGGGCCAGATATAAATGCGGTTTTACCCTGATTGTGGCGACCTTCAAGAGCTTCCTTAATAACATGAGACATAAGTTCAAGGGTGGTATTTTCAATCCCCTTGGAAGCTGAAATTACAGTTGCCTCCGGGTTGAAAAACGGTGCCGCCTGTTTAAGAACCGTACGCATTAACTGCGATGGCGGCACCAGCACCACCACCTCTTGAGCAACAGCATCCTGTAGTGAGGAAGTAAATGATAAATTTTGGTTCAGGCTTATACCGGGTAAATACATATTATTCTCCCGGTGTTTTCGCATATACTCTATGAGTTCCGCTTCATAGGCCCATAATTGAACGGCATATCCTTTTTTACCCAGCACATTAGCTAAGCTCGTACCCCAACTTCCGGCACCTACTACTCCAATATTCATGCCCATCCCTGTATATATCTGCTTCTATTCTTTTGCGTCATCTTCAAGGGCTTCAGCTACTATTTCTTCTTCAACCTTTTCGGCCAAGGTAGCAACAGCGCCGATGCGTTCCTGTGGATCTAGCACCATAAGACGAACACCTTGTGTGTTACGTCCGATGATGGAAAGGGCACCTACATTGGTACGCAGTATCTTACCCTTATCGGTTATAAACATAAGATCCTCTTCGGGACTTACCAGTTTTATATCTACAACGCAGCCATTACGCGCGGACGTCTTGATAGTGATAATACCTTTTCCACCCCGGGACTGGGTCTTATATTCATCAATACTTGTGCGTTTGCCGTAACCTTTTTCGGTCACGGTCACCAGAGTTGCAGAGGTTGCATCGGTAACTACCTCCATACCGATGATGCGATCGCCGTCCACGAGCTGCATCCCGCGTACTCCACGGGCCGTACGCCCCATGGATCGTACATCGGTTTCCCCAAAACGGATGGATTTACCGTGCTCGCTTCCCATGAGAATATCCATATCCCCATGGGTGATACGCGTCGCCACCAGAGCATCTCCCTCGTCGATGGTCATTCCTATAATTCCACCTTGGCGCGGATTGGAATAGGCCATTAGTTCGGTTTTCTTCACTACTCCGTTACGGGTACACGCAATAATGTATTTGTTATCGCTGAATTCCTTTACCGGAAGTATGGTCATAATGTGCTCGCCCTGCTCCAGTTGAAGCAGATTTACGATCGCTTTGCCGCGCGCGGCATGTCCACCCTGGGGTACCTCGTGAACCTTAAGCCAGTAAACTTTCCCCTTGTCGGTAAAAATAAGAATATATGAGTGGGTAGAGGCTACAAACAGATGTTCAACGAAATCCTCTTCCTTAGGCTTCATCCCTGAACGCCCTTTACCGCCACGGCGCTGCGACCTGTACAGTGACACAGCATTACGCTTTATATAGCCGGAGTGGGTAACAGTAACAACCATATCCTCTTCGACAATGAGGTCTTCTACGGAGAAATCCTTGGTTTTAGGGATAATTTCGGTTCTGCGATTTTCAGCGTAACCATCCTTAACCCCTACCAGCTCGGCGCGGATTATTTTAAGTATTTCCACATCACTACCGAGAATCTCTTTCAGACGCGCTATTTTTGCCATCACCTCATTGTATTCTGTAACAATCTTTTCGCGCTCAAGGCCGGTGAGACGGTGCAAGCGCATATCGAGTATGGCCTGGGCCTGAATATCTGAAAAACTGAAACGCTCTATAAGTCTTGCTTTAGCTGTGGGAGAATTTTCCGAACTCTTTATAGTCCGGATTATCTCATCCAGGTTATCCAGAGCTTTTTTCAAGCCTTCAAGGATATGTGCCCGCGCTTCTGCCTTTTTAAGTTCATACACACAGCGGCGCGTGACAATGTTTTTACGGTGTTCAATAAAGTGATCCAGAATCTCGCGCAGACTCAGTACCTTTGGCTGTCCATCCACAATGGCAAGCATAATAATACCGAACGAACTTTGGAGTACGGTCATTTTGTAGAGTTGATTCAATATAACCGCCGCAACCGCATCCCGTTTCAGTTCCACCACGATGCGCATTCCATCACGGTCTGATTCGTCACGCAGATCGCTTATACCTTCGATCTTTTTTTCTTTTACCAGCAGGGCTATTTTTTCTATCAGACGGGCCTTGTTTACCTGATAAGGAATTTCATTAACGATGATGCTTTCCCGCCCGGTGCGACTGTCAATTTCAACTACAGACTTCGCACGCATCTGAATAATTCCTCTGCCGGTACGATATGCTTCACGGATATCGTCATTTCCGAGGATAAAAGCACCGGTAGGAAAATCGGGACCGCTTATTTTATCGGTAAGTTCTTCAAATGAAAGTGATGGATCATCAATAATGGCAACTAGCGCATCTATAACCTCACCAAGATTGTGGGGTGGAATCTTGGTGGCCATACCTACAGCAATTCCCTCAGATCCATTAATCAACAGATTGGGAAATTTACACGGCAAGACAACCGGCTCTGACTGGGACTCGTCGTAGTTAGGAGCAAAATCTACGGTCTCCTTATCCAGATCGGCAAGCAGTTCATGCGCGAGCTTGGCCATACGCACTTCTGTATAACGCATTGCCGCTGCCGAATCACCATCAATAGAACCAAAATTACCCTGACCATCAACCAGAGGATGGCGCATGGAAAAATCCTGTGCCATGCGTACAATGGTGTCATAAACTGCGGAATCGCCGTGGGGGTGATATTTACCGATTACGTCACCAACCACACGGGCAGATTTTTTATAGGGTTTATTATATTCATTACCCAGTTCATGCATGGCAAATAACACTCGCCTATGCACTGGTTTGAGTCCATCACGGATATCAGGAAGCGCTCTTCCGATTATGACACTCATAGCGTAATCCATATAGGATTTACGCATTTCATTTTCTATATTCACACTTGATTTATTTTGTTGAGATAGCATCAGGATGATCCTTGCGATACGTTTAAATTTTCTTAAATATCCAGATTGGAGACGTTCAGGGCATTACGCTCTATAAAGTCACGCCGTGGTTCTACCTGATCACCCATGAGAATGGTAAATATTTCGTCCGCCGCAACCGCATCTTCAATTTTTACCTGTAGCAGGGTACGTTTTTCCGGATCCATGGTAGTTTCCCAGAGTTGATCGGGGTTCATCTCCCCCAGGCCTTTATAGCGCTGTACGTATTGCCCCTTTTTAGCGCGATTGAGCACATAATCCAATAATTCCCTGAAACCATTAGCAGTTCCAACTATATTTCCATCCTGGAGAATGGTTATATCTTCGTCTTTTATATACTCAATGTTTTTATACAGTTGCAGTAGATATTTATATTCCTGCAGAGAAAATTGCTCTAAGAGCTTCCGGTCAATTCTGGCCCTTGTACTACCCATGGAAAAAAGTATTCTGGATGGATTCTCATACAGTGTGAAATTAGCTTCTGGAGCGACTCTTTTAAGGGTATGAAACAACTCAGTAAGATCCTCGTTGTCAATAAAACCATTTTGGAGTTTATTTTTCACGAAAATTTCCAGAACCTCACGTTTAACGCCGCGATTAATCAATTTTTCGAACATACTATTGAAGCTTACTATAGTATTCAGCGTAGGAATAGCCTGCTTACCGCGCAATTTTTTTCCACTCTTGCCCATGTTTATTTCAAGTGAATCCACCCCAAGGTTCAGAAGGTACTCAAGCAAAGTATCCTCATCTTTGATGTAGGTTTCCTTTTTGCCCCTTTTGACCTTGAATAAGGGGGGTTGCGCAATATACAAATACCCCTTTTCAATGATATCTGGCATCTGCCGGAAAAAGAATGTGAGTAACAAAGTACGAATATGTGAACCGTCCACATCCGCGTCCGTCATAATGATGATGCGATGGTAACGGATTTTATCGATGTTGAACTCATCTTTACCGATACTTGTACCCATAGCCGTTATCAGAGTACGAATTTCATTGGAAGTAAGCATTTTATCAAAACGAGATTTTTCCACGTTAAGAATTTTACCTTTGAGTGGCAGAATAGCTTGAAAGGAGCGATCACGTCCCTGTTTAGCACTTCCTCCCGCACTGTCACCCTCGACAATATATATTTCACTCTCCGCAGGGTCTTTTTCCTGGCAATCCGCCAGTTTACCCGGGAGTGAAAGGCCATCTAGTGCGCCTTTGCGACGGGTTAGATCGCGTGCCTTGCGAGCTGCTTCGCGTGCCTTTGAGGCTTCTATCCCTTTTTCAATTATTTTTCTTGCTACCGCAGGGTTCTCCTCCATGAAAGTGCTCAATTTTTCATTGAGGAGAATTTCTACATACCCTTTTATTTCCGAGTTGCCTAATTTCGTTTTGGTCTGACCTTCAAATTGTGGATCAGGAACCTTAACTGAAATAACTGCAGTAATTCCTTCGCGCAGATCTTCGCCGGAAATGCTTGTTTTAACGTTTTTTAATAAATTATTGGAAGACGCATAGTTATTCAGAGTACGCGTGAAGGCGGTTTTAAATCCAACCAGATGGGTACCGCCTTCTTGAGTATTGATGTTGTTAGCAAAGGAGAACAGTTTTTCATCGTAGGAATCACTATATTGAAATGCTATTTCAATTGCTACATCCTCCTTAACTCCTTGCAAAAATATTATCTGCGGATGTAAGGGTGTTTTGGCACGATTGAGATATTCAACAAAGGATGCAATACCACCTTCGTAGAGAAATTCGTGATTTTTCTCGTGAATAAAATCGTTTACTTCTATTTTTATACCCGCGTTAAGAAATGCAAGCTCACGGAGACGTTTGCTTAATATTTCGAAGGAAAATTCTGTTTCTTCAAATATTTCAGTGTCAGGCCAGAAAGTTATTTTTGTGCCACTTTTATCCGTTGCAGAAATTTCTTCTAGAGGTTTAACAGGTTTTCCTTTTTCATAGCATTGCTGATATTTTTTTTCATTTCGCCAAATAGTAAGTTCAAGGCGTGATGACAGGGCATTTACTACGGATATACCCACACCATGTAATCCACCGGAAACCTTGTATGAATCGCTATCAAATTTTCCTCCGGCATGGAGAACGGTCATGACTACCTCAGCAGCAGACTTATTTTCTGATTTATGATGGTCAACGGGTATGCCACGCCCGTCATCTATGACAGTGACAGAACCATTTTCATTAAGGTTTATTGTAATTTTACTACAGTGTCCGGCCAAGGCTTCATCGATGGAATTATCCACTACTTCATACACCAAATGGTGTAATCCAAGACTCCCTGTTGAACCTATATACATAGCCGGTCGCTTGCGTACCGCAGTAAGACCTTCAAGAACTTTTATATTTGTAGAATCGTAGGTTTGGTTCATTTTTTATTTTCCACCATTTACACGCTAATAGGCATTAAGACTGCGCAGTATGTATCATTTTCTTGAGGTACTATAAGACTTGGTTTTCCCCCGGAATTGAGAAAAAGTTCAATTTTTTCACAGTCTATACTGTTTAAAATATCCAATAGATAATTGGCTTTGAATTTAGAAGTTCTTTCTTCAAGATCGTAATTTACTTCAATACCTTCCGTGGCATTTCCATATTCATTTTTGGCAAAAACCTCAAGGTTACCCTGGCTTAAAGACATATTAATAGTACGATTTTTTTCGTCTGATATTATTGAAACTCGTTTTGTGGCTTCAAATAACTGTTGAGTATTTATGCAAGCTTTTGTTTCGGTTTTTTCTGGAATAACACGGCGGTAATTAGGGAAAGTTGCGTCTATGAGGCGGATAGATAAGGTAATATTTTCTATATCAAATACTACTTTTCCGTTTACTACCTGCATGCTTAGTTCTTTGTCTGTGTTTTCACATATTTTTTTAATTTCAAGCAACCCTTTTTTAGGAATAATAATTCCTTTATTCAGGATTTCATTTTCATATTCAAACATCTCTTTTAAGCACACCAATCGATGTCCGTCTGTAGCAACATAATATAGCATTTTTTCTTTTGTATGAATATACAATCCGTTTAAATTAAATTTTTTTTCATCATTTGATATACAATTGATAGTTTTTTCAATTATATTTTTGAGTTCTTTTGGATTGTAACTTCTTATTATTTCATCCGTTTCCCTCTTTATGTTCGGAAACTCGTTTGGATCAATTGCAGCTAAGTTAAACTCTGATTTACCACTTTTTATATTTATCCAATCATTATCACTTATATTAATATTTATTGTTTTACCTGGCATTTCCTTGATTATTTCAAATAACTTTTTAGCAGGTAATGTAGTTTTTCCGGATTCTATAATATTGGCTTTAAGTTGTATTTGGATACTTATTTCCAAATCGGTTGCCATAAGCCATACATTATCTTCTTCGGTTTTGATCAGTACATTCGCCAGTATCGGTAAGGTTTTTTTCTTTTCTACAATAGATTGGATAAGAAGTAAATTTTTAGCTAATAGGTCCTTTTCTATCTCTATATGCATGGATTATCTCCCTACTTTTATGTTTTTTTAAAAGATAGTAATAGGTAATAAGTGTTGTGGATTGTGGATACTTTTCTATACCACTGTTTTTAAATAGGAATTTAGGTGGAAAAATAATCTTTATCTGTGGATAAGTATCCAGGTCTGTGTATAATTATTTCATCTCTTTGTTATGCACAGGTTTTTCAAGAGCATTTAAACATACGTCTTTTATATGTTGTATATGTAAATATTATCAGCTTGGTAATAGAGTGTTTTTTATATTTTTTATGCTCTGTTTGAGGCTTGAATTTTTTTCAAGTTCTGCTTCAATTTTTTTTATAGCATGTATGACTGTGGAGTGATCTTTCCCTCCAAAGTATTCTCCTATTTCCGGGTATGAATAAGATGTAAGCTGTCGGCATAAATACATAGCTATTTGACGCGGATACACAAATTTTTTGGTTCGTTTAGCGGATTTTATATCTGAAATTTTTATATTGAAATAACTGGTAACCTTTTTCTGTATATCCTCAACGGTTATCTCCTGGTTGTATTCTACTATTATGTCTTTGAGAATCTCCTTTGCCATTTCAATAGTTATGGGTGTTGAGGTTAAACTAGAATAAGCTCCAATTCTGACCAGATAACCTTCTAATTCCCTGATATTGCTTATTACTGAGCTGGATAGAAATTCAGCAACATCATCGGGTAACACTATGTTGTTTTTCTCCGCTTTGGCTTCCAGTATTGCCTGTTTTGTTTCTTTATCTGGTGCCTGTATATCGGCAATTAGGCCCCATTCGAATCTTGAGCGCAGCCGTTCTTCGAGACCTGGAATCTCTTTAGGAAATTTATCTGAAGTAACTACAATCTGTTTGTGGGAATCATAGAGAGAATTGAATGTGTGGAAAAACTCTTCCTGTGTTCGTTCCTTGCCTGCAATAAACTGAACATCGTCTATAAGAAGAACATCTATGGAGCGAAATTTATTTCTAAATTCCTCCATTTTCCCGTAGCGGATTGCGTTTATAAGTTCATTGGTAAATTTTTCTGAAGAGTAATAGCATACTTCTGAATCAGCCTGATCGGCGATTATTTTATTGCCTATAGCATTAAGAAGGTGTGTTTTACCCAGTCCTACTCCCCCGTATATAAAAAGGGGATTATAAATAGTTGCAGGGTTATTTGCTACAGCTATGGCGGCCGCTGCCGCAAATTGGTTTGAATTGCCTGAAATGAAATTATTGAAACAATATTCTGAATTTAAATTGCTTTCGCGGTTAATTTTTTTGGCTTTAGATTTTTTCTGATTCTGATAATTAATTGGATTTTGTATAGGGGTTGTATTATTTGCTTTTGCGCTTTTGATATCAGCTATCTCAATTTCTACTACTGTGTTGGACCCACTTATTTTTTCTGCCAGGGATTGTATTTTTACAAGATAGTTTGTCTGTATCCATTGTTTTACAAAACGGTTTGCTGCCTGAAGTTGCAGATATCCATCTTTAATATCTGCACAGCTTAGAGGTTGTATCCAAGTCTTAAAGTTCTGCGCAGATATTGTATCTTGGAGTTCCGCTTTTATCTGTTCCCATATATTTGTATCTAAACGTTTGTTATTCATTTCAACATTTTATCAACAAGTTATTTTGTTTTTTTATATGCAATTTCAATATGTTGCACACAGTTTCAAGTTATCAACAATCTAGCAGAGCCTGATGGTGCAGGCAAGTACAAACATGTATTCATACCTAAGTTTGATTAAATACCTGTTTCCAGAACGTTTTTTCTTGAACAGGCATGTTGGAGAGTGTATGTTGCCGATTTGTATCTGGCTAAACAGTTTTCTATGGAGAATACGTTATGAAGAGAACATATCAACCGAGTAGAGTAAGTCGTAAGAGAACCCATGGGTTCAGAAAGCGTATGTCAACGCCAGGCGGACGTAATGTTATTAAAAACAGGCGTGCGCGTGGAAGAACAAGGTTGGCTGCAACAATACCTGTAAAATAATTGCAATCCTACAGCATGCCAAAACGCCACCTTGTCAGGCGTTCGTATGAGTATAAGGAAATTTTTAAGTGCGGGTTTAAGTTAAATTTTCCTACGCTTTACGTTTATACTCTTACGAAAGAAAATGGCCCCACTCGGTTAGGACTAGTTGTTAGTCGTAAAGTCGGTGGGGCTTTTTTGCGTAATAGATTTAAGCGCGTAATAAGGGAATTTTTCCGTCTTAATTATGCAGAATTACCTTCCAATACGGATATAGTTGTTGTACTAAAGCCTGCACCAAGTAGAGATGTTTGTTCCTTAAGACTTCAATTGAGGGATGTGCTGAAACGGCTTCAATGATGTTAAATAATGTAGCTATTAAATTTATCCTGTTTTATCGCGTATGTATTTCACCGTGTATACCACCTTGTTGTCGCTATCTCCCTACCTGTTCAGACTATAGTATACAGGCTTTGAAAAAGTATGGTCTGGTTAAAGGGGGCTATCTTTCTGTTGTTCGGTTACTTAAATGCAACCCCTTATTTAAGGGCGGTTACGATCCTTTAAAGTAGTAAAAGGTTTTGTTATGGAAAATAAAAATACCATTTTAGCATTAATTTTGATGTTGGTTGTGTGGACCGCTTTTACGTTTTTGTTCCCCCCTCAGGATGATAAGGGAACTGATGTTTCCCAGCAAAAAAATCAAAGCGTAGAAAATAGTACGGAAGATGTTTCTAAATTATCAGATTCATCTTCCTCAGTCGATATACACACATCACTGCCGGAAGGGGGATATAAAACTCTTTCTTCAGATGAATTTGTATCTTTTGAAAACGATTTTTATGCTCTTCAGTTTAATAGGCGTGGTGGGGTTATATCTTCTGTGAAATTGCTCAAGTATCGGCAGGAGAATTCTGCCGATGCTCCCCCTGTTAATTTGTTGGATAAAGATACTAAAATATCCACTTTAAATGTTTTATCCGGGAGTGGTTTTAATCTATCCGGCGATGAAACATATAAAATCGACAAGGTTAAATCAGGAAATGAGCGCGAAGTAGTACTTTCCACTAAACTAAAAAATGGTATAGAAGTAACGAAAGTGTTTCGATTTTCTCCAGATTCGTATCTGGTCAACGTTGATGTAAACCTTTACAACCATACAGATAAAGATCTTACAGATGTAGTGCAGGTGCGATTAAATAACTATTGGGAAGACGCATTTGCTGATAATAGATTTGACTATATAGGTTTCACTTCCTATGTGGATGGAGAATTACACGAGGATAAGGTTGAGGATATATCTTCTGCCTCCAAGACTTATACTGGAGGTATTTCCTGGTCTGGGTATACGAATAAATACTTTCTCTCCGCCCTGGTAAATAAAAATAGAGTTTTTGACGCAGTAGCACTTGAACGTAACGCAGAGCGTATTACGAACAGTGCACGCGTGTCAGATTTTAATATTCCTGCAAATTCAAAGGCTACAATTTCTTTTGATGTGTACCTGGGTCCGAAGAACATCGATTTTTTGAGTGCTGCAGGCGAAAACCTTAAAGAAGTGGTAGATTTTGGTTTTTTTGCTTTTTTGTCTAAGCCTCTACATCTTTGTCTTAAGTTTTTCTATGATTATGTGCAGAACTACGGTGTTGCTATAATCATTCTTACAGTTATTATTAAATTATTATTCTGGCCTCTTACCCAGAAAAGTTATACTTCAATGAAGGCTATGCAGACCCTGCAGCCCGAAATGAAGAAGCTACGCGAAAAATACCGTGGTGATAAAGAAGGTCTTAATCGTAGTATGATGGAACTGTATAAAGAGCATCGGGTGAATCCACTCGGAGGGTGTCTGCCTATGCTTGTGCAAATACCTGTGTTTATTGCATTATATAAAGTGTTGCTCGGTACAATTGAACTAAGGCACGCTCCTTTTGCTTTGTGGATAACGGATCTTTCTGTAAAAGATCCGTACTATATAACCCCTATTATAATGGGTGCTACGATGTTCATTCAGCAAAAGATGACACCGAGTACGATGGATCCCCTGCAAGCAAAGATAATGCTCGCGATGCCGGTTGTGTTTACCTTTATTTTCCTGAACTTCCCTAGTGGTTTGGTATTATACTGGTTGGTAAATAACCTTCTTACCATATTTCAGCAGTATCTTATTTATCGTAAGCCTGCTCCGGTTAAGCTTTAATACTAATATCTGATACCTTCATCCAGTGTATTATTTAAATTCCCTTCTATGCTAGTATAGAAGGGAATTTTTTTATGGAGATAAATTTCAATGTATTTTGAAAAAGACACTATAATAGCCCCGGCAACTGCAGTTGGAGTAGGCGCAATCAGCATTATACGATTGTCTGGACCTGATGCTTATACCTTCCTTGGCGGCTGTTTTACCCCTTTTAAGGAATCAACTATACTCTCCAGCCATCACCTTACCTACGGTAGCATTGTCGATGTTGAGGGCAATGTGCTTGACCAAGTCATGGCTGTATATATGCGTGCACCAGCATCTTTCACGTGTGAAGATGTTGTCGAGGTTCACTGCCATGCAAATCCATATATTGTAAAACATATTCTTAACCATTTTACTTCAATGGGTGCACGTCTTGCTGACCCTGGAGAATTTTCGTATCGTGCTTTTATGAATGGTCGTATTGATCTTTCTGAGGCTGAAGCTATTGCGGAATTAATTGAAGCTGGTTCGGATACTTCAACCAGAATTGCTTTGCAGCATCTTAAAGGAAGTATGTCTGCTATGGCTCATGAGTTACGCGATCAGCTATTTCAGATGTTGGTTTTGGTTGAGGCATATTTAGATTTCCCTGAAGATGAAGTGGAAAATGTTCACATTAATATGTTGAACCATTCTGTGGATGAAATACTTAAAAAGGTTCAGGCTCTCCTGTATACTTTCCACACAGGTAAAGTAATGCGCGATGGATTATCTATTTTAATTCTTGGAAAACCTAATGTGGGGAAGAGTTCACTCCTAAACTATTTTCTGGGCCACGATAGAGCTATTGTTACAGAAATACCCGGTACGACACGCGACTTTATTGAAGAACATATTACATTAGGTCATTTGCCAGTTAAACTGGTTGATACTGCTGGTCTTCGAGATTCAACGGATATCGTAGAACAAACGGGTGTTAAGCAAGCTTTAGATAAAATTAAAGACGTCGATCTTGTTTTATATGTTGTTGATGGTACGCAACCTGATATACCCAATTTTGATTTGGATGAAGTACCTCTAGAAAGTACCCCTTATATTCTGGTTGTAAATAAATGTGATAAGTTTGATACAAACACTCTTGGTTTGAGCCATGAATATGTGTGTGTTTCAGCGGTTACTGGGGATGGGATGGAGTTACTTAAGGATGCAATTAAAGCAAAATTTACTGTGCCGGAATCCGTTGATAGTAGCGTTATAACGGAACAACGACATTACGATATTTTTGTGCAGGTTAAAGATGAGGTGTACGCATTTAAGGCTGGTTTGCAGCAACAGCTACCTGGCGAATTCTTGGCCTGCCATCTTCGGGATGCTATGAGCTCTCTGGGTAGGATTACCGGAGAAACGGTTCCCGAAGATATTTTAAATCATATTTTCACAAAATTTTGTGTGGGAAAATAATGTTTCACGTGAAACATGGATGGTAAGTATGTCAACTTACGGTAAAAAATACGATGTAATAGTAGTGGGGGCAGGACACGCCGGGTGTGAAGCAGCGCTAGCAGCAGCGCGCATGCAAGCTAAAACTCTCCTTTTAAATTTAAATCTGGATGCAGTAGCACAAATGTCGTGTAATCCAGCAATCGGGGGCCTTGCTAAGGGCCATCTGGTGCGAGAGGTAGATGCATTGGGTGGACAAATGGGATTGGCTATTGATATAGCAGGAATCCAGTTTAGAACATTGAATACGAAAAAGGGTCCTGCAGTGAGAGCGTTGCGTGCCCAAGCAGACCGTGTGGTATATTCACGCTATATGAAAAGGATTGTAGAAAACTACCCGTTGGTTGATTTGAAGCAAGGGTCGGTAAAGGAACTAAAAGTTGAAGGAGAGCGCGTATGTGGAGTGGTTACAAAGGATGGAATTGAGTTTGAAGGTAATGCAGTAATACTCACAACCGGAACCTTTATGCAGGGTTTGATTCATGTGGGCTTGGATCACTACGCTGGTGGTAGAGGTGGGGAGCCTCCCTCGGATGGACTTTCTGACCAACTTAAATCTTTCGGACTACAGGTAGGGCGCCTTAAAACCGGGACACCCCCGCGCATTTACAGTGGAAGTATAGATTATACCAAGGCTCAAAGGCAACCTGGAGACAACCCTGCGCGCCCATTTTCCTTTATGAATAAACCTGTTGTGCGTCACCAGGTATGCTGTTATATAACAGAGACAAACGAAGCTACCCACGAAGCCATACGCGGTGGACTAGATCGCTCTCCTTTATATAGTGGAGTTATTGAAGGAATAGGCCCCAGATACTGTCCCTCTATAGAAGATAAAATTGTGCGATTTCCGGAGAAACTAAGTCATCAGGTTTTTTTGGAACCTGAAGGCCTGGATACTGCAGAAGTTTATCCCAACGGACTACCAACATCCCTCCCGGCCGATATCCAGTTGAAGTTTCTACGTACTATTCCTGCCCTCGCTAATGTAGAAATAATGCGCCCCGGATATGCGATAGAATATGATTATGTTGACCCGATACAGTTGAGAAATTCTCTCGAAACGCGAACAGTAAGCGGATTGTTCCATGCAGGACAGATAAATGGGACATCCGGTTATGAAGAAGCCGCAGCACAAGGTTTAGTGGCCGGGGTTAATGCGGTGCAGTATTTACGTAATTCCGAGCCCCTGGTGATTGGAAGAGATGTAGGGTATGCCGGAGTGTTGATAGATGATCTGGTTAGTTTGGGGTCAAAAGAACCTTATCGCATGTTTACCTCCAGAGCTGAGTATCGACTTTTGCTTCGTGAAGATAATGCAGACCAGCGTTTAACCCCGATAGGACGGAAATTGGGTCTGGTAGACGATGTTCGCTGGAGGCTGTTTAATGATAAGATGGAAGCTAGAGAGCGCGGGCAAAAAAAACTCAATGGTTCACGCGTACGCCCGGGCGATGTGGAGTTGCTTAAGCAGCTTGGTATAGGTGAAATGAAAAACGGACAAAGTTTTGCAGAATTGCTTAAACGTCCGGATATATCGATTGAGCAGCTTGCTAACGTGGACGGTAAAATATGCAGGCTATATAGCCAGGCAAAGGGAACAGGTAGAGCGAAGTAAAAAAACCGAGGCTATAAAAATCCCACCGGAATTTGATTATACCCAGGTGGCAAGCTTATCTGCCGAGGTCAAAGAAAAGTTAGCTTCAATCCAGCCGGAAAATTTACGTCAGGCAGCAAAAATACCCGGAGTCACTCCAGCCGCAGTATCGGTACTGGCGGTGCTGTTAAAGGGGCGGAGTTAGTAACATAAATGGATAAGTATCGACAATATGTCTGCGCCCAGCTGCAGGGGATAAATGAAAAACCAGATTTAGTGTTGGATAAACTCGCCTGGTATATTAGTGAATTGCTGAAGTGGAATCAATCAGTTAACCTGACATCAATTACCGATCCAAACGAGTGTTGGGAAAAACATATCCAGGATTCTTTGCTAGTCCTTCCCTATATATTCCAGGCTGAAAAGATGCTGGATATTGGATCAGGTGCTGGTTTGCCCGCAATACCAGTAAAGATTAGTTGTCCAGAAATGTATATTGTTTCTGTAGATAAGGTTAGAAAAAAAGTCAATTTTCAAAATCACTGTAAACGCCATCTTTCCTTACACAGGTTTGAGGCCATCAATGCCAATATCTTAAACCTTAAGAGTTATGAAAACAGCTTTGACGTTGTTGTTGCACGAGCTGTGGCGTCCCTGGAAATGTTGGTAAAAATGGGTGCAGCATACATAAAACCCGGCGGAAGACTGCTGGCCCTAAAAGGACGTATAGATCAAGATGAACTTGAAGCAGGGTCGCAGGCAGGTAAATCTAACGCTCTTGAACTGGAGCAGGTAATCCATACCACACTGAAGCCTTCAATGGCAGAGCGGACGCTAGTAATAATGCGGCATATATAAATGCTGCTGGATGTGGTATATTTGCATAAATTAATTGATAGGATGATTGGTGTGTTGGTTTTCAGCAAATAAATTGGAGAATATATGGCCGTTATAATAGCCATCGCAAATCAAAAGGGTGGTGTCGGTAAGACTACTACCTCGGTAAATCTTGCTGCATCCCTTGCTGTGGCAGAAAAAAAAACCCTCCTGGTTGATATGGACCCGCAAGGGAATGCGTGTAGCGGTGTGGGGATAGATGTTAATATCCCAGAATATACTGTGTACGATGTTTTAATGAATACAGACCTGGACGCTGCGGATGCGGTGATAGATACGCAGGTGCCGCAGTTGGATATTATTCCTGCAAATAGTGATTTAATAGGGGCTGAAATAGAACTAGTAGGGGAAGAGGACCGTGAAACAAAACTAAAGAACAAGTTGCGCTACATATCTTCTCGTTATGATTACATCATTATTGACTGCCCCCCCTCTCTGGGTCTCCTTACCGTTAACGCTCTTGTCGCAGCTGGCAGTGTTATCGTGCCACTCCAATGTGAATACTACGCAATGGAGGGTCTAAGCAGGCTAACCCAGACCATTAATCTCATAAGAAAGCAACTCAATGTAGAATTGCGCTTGCATGGGATCGTTCTTACTATGTTCGATAAACGCAATAATCTCTCCCATCAGGTAAGCGATGAGGTTAGGCAACACTTTAAGGAACAAGTATTTAATACGGTAATACCGCGCAATGTCCGTCTGTCTGAATCACCAAGTTACGGGATGCCGGTACTCATGTATGACATAGGATCCAGCGGTGCCAAAGCTTATCTGGAATTGGCGCGCGAGTTAATGCAGAGGAATTAACACCATGGTTAAACGACCGGCACTCGGGAAAGGTATGGGAGCGCTCCTTGATTCCGCAGCACAATCAGGTAGAGGGCAGTATTTTCTCTGTCCCATTGAAGAGCTCAGGCCCCATGATAACCAGCCTCGTAAATATTTTGACGAGGCTAAAATGGATGAACTGGTTGAATCCATAAAACAAAAAGGGGTTATCCAGCCTCTGGTAGTGCGACGCGCACAGGATTGTTATCAGATAATAGCGGGAGAGAGGCGTTGGCGCGCTGCGCAAAAAGCGGGGCTGAAAGAAATACCGGTTACGATTCAGGATGTATCGGAGGATTGGGCCCTCGAAATTGCTCTCATAGAAAATATTCAACGGGAAGACCTTAACCCCATTGAAGAAGCTCGAGCATATGAGTATTTGATGGCTAACTTTGATCTTTCACAGGAAGAAGTGTCTAAGCGTGTTGGGAAAAGCCGCTCTGCGGTTACTAATGCATTGCGTATGTTGCGCCTCCCCCAACAGATACTCGAGAAAGTAGCAAGCGGAACCTTAAGTATGGGCCACGCACGTGCAATGCTTACCCTGGAACATGAAGAAGATATGCAGGAAGCTGCTGAGCAGATAAATAAAAATAAGCTCTCGGTACGTGAAACTGAGAAATTGGTAAAAAAGATTAAAAATTTCACGCAAGAGAGTGCGAAGGAAAAGGCAAAACCAGTTGTAGATCCGGAATTGTTAAAGCTTGAAGATATCCTACGCAAAAACCTCGGAACCAAAGTGAAGATAAGTCCCAGGGGAAAAGGTGGAAAAATTGAAATAGCATATACGAATGCGTCGGAACTTGAGCGCCTCCTGGATTACCTTAATCTAGTCTGAATCAATGTCTCTACTCCGGACAGATAAAAGGATTAAATTGGCATTAAACCCGCATTTATTCCGAATAAAAAACGTTTGTGAGCTGCCCTCTGAGGGAGGTAAAAAAGAAACTGAACGGGTAAAAACTTGACTTTTTCCTGAGCCCTGTGCTAAGTCTGCCCTGCTCTGCGCTGCAGGGCTTTTTTATAGTGTAGCAGACCACGCCAGAAGGTGGTGCTTTCGCACCGTTCAGGCATGAATATCGGATATGGAAATTAAAAGAGGGGTAGCGCCGTGATAAGCATTGATTGGACCATCTTGGTGCAGTTCGTTAACTTTGTGGTACTGATGCTGATACTCAATGTATTGCTGTATCGTCCGTTACGCAGGGTGATGGCAGAACGCCGGGAGGGAGTTGCAGCCAAGCATCAGAAAGCTCGGGATCTCGAGGTATCCATCAACGAAAAGATGGAACGCTACGAGAAGAAACTGCATGAAGCTAAAGTTGATGCCGGTCAGGCAGCCGCAGCGATTCGTAAGGAAGCAGGCAAACGTGAAGCATCAATTCTCGGTTCAGCGCGAGAAGAGGCCAACCGTCATCTGGATCTCATCAAGGTTCAGGTCGGCAAGCAGGCTGAAGCAGCGCGCAGCGGCCTGAAAAAAGAGACGCAGGGTCTTGCGGCAGCAATCGCCGGAAAGGTTCTGGGGAGGAAAGTAAAATGATTTCGTTGCAAGCAGTGAAAAAACACAGCATCGCGTGCCTTACTGCTGGAAGTCTGATTGGTCTTTCTGCAGGGGTAGCGCTAGCGGCTGGTGATGCGCATCAGGTAGACAGCGGCGTCCTGCTGAAGGATTTTCTCTACCGGGTGCTTAACTTCAGTCTTTTGGTTGCGGGTATCGCCTATTTTGTCGCTAGACCTTTAAAGAACGCCTTGAGTAATCGGCGTGAGGGAATAGAGCAGGAGCTTAAAGATGCGCGTGAAGCTGCAGAGAGTGCAGAGCAGCGCTTTGCAGAGTATGATGCGAAACTCACCCGTGCCGAAGAAGAGATCGGTCAGATCAAAACTGACATTAAGAATGAAGCAGAACTTGAGAAGCAGCGCATTATAAAAAGTGCAGAACAAATGGCGGCCAAGATTAAGGAAGACTCAGGCAAGACTGCAGAAAATGAGATTGCAAAAGCGCGGCTCGTTCTGCAGCAGGAAGCAGCCGAATTGGCTGTAGAGCTTGCAAGTGATCTTCTGAAGAAGAATTTCAACCGGGAAGATCAGGCACGCCTGGTTGAAGAATACAAGCTTAAAGTAGGAGAACTGCATTGAGTAAAAGTGCGATTTCGAAACGGTATGCCAAAGCTTTGGTAGAACTGGCGGTAGAAAAAGACCTTCTGGAATCCTACGCTGGCGAACTTGGCCAAGTGAACAGCCTCTTGAAACGCGAAAATGCGCTGCGGTTGTTGTTGGAAAGCCCGACATTGGCGGTCGAAAAAAAGACCGCAATCATGGCCGATGTATCGAAGGCGATGGAATTATCAGATGGAATTAGGAACTTTGTCTGCCTGCTCACTCTGAAACATCGTATTCAGTATATGCAACAGATTTTCGCTGAATATTTAAGTCTGGCCGACGAAATAAGTGGCGTTGTCAGAGCGAAGGTTGAGTCGGCTACCAAGCTTACTAAAGCGCAACTTGAAAAAATCAAGGAGGGCTTGGAACAGCAGTCCGGCATGACCGTTGAACTAAATACAAAAGTAAATTCAGCCTTGTTGGGTGGACTTAAAACCGAAGTTGGCGGAAAAGTTTTTGACGGCAGTATAAAAACCCAGTTACAGCGGATTGAAGATACCTTAAAGAAGGGGTAAGCGTACTCATGGAAATCAAAGCAGAAGAAATCAGTGCGATAATTCGAAAGCAAATCGAAAACTACGAGGGTGGAGTAGAGGTCAGTGAAACTGGCAGCATTATCTCCATCGGTGACGGCATTGCCCGTATCCACGGTCTGGATAAAGCCATGTCCGGAGAGCTACTTGAGTTCCCCGGTGGTGTTATGGGGATGGTTCTGAACCTGGAAGAGGATAATGTGGGTGCGGCTATCTTAGGGGATGCCGAGCACATTAAAGAGGGTGACACCGTAAAGCGCACCGAGCGAATTGTTGAAGTACCCATTGGCGACGAACTTCTGGGTCGTGTCGTAAACGGTATCGGGGTTCCTATCGATGGCAAAGGAGATATTAAAACTGATAAGTCCGGCCAGGTTGAGATCAAAGCCCCCGGCATCGTGGAACGTAAGTCTGTTCACGAACCGGTTCAGACAGGTCTGAAAGCGATAGACTCCATGGTGCCCATCGGTCGTGGACAGCGTGAGCTGATCATTGGTGACCGCCAGACCGGTAAAACCGCTGTTGCAGTAGATACCATCATCAACCAGAAGGGTGAAGATGTAGTATGTATCTACGTTGCTATCGGACAGAAGCGCTCTACCGTTGCCCAGGTGGTGGATAAACTTAAGCAACACGGAGCTATGGACTACACTATTGTCGTAGCAGCTACCGCTTCCGACCCTGCACCGCTCCAGTATATGGCCCCCTATTCAGGTGTTACCATGGGTGAGTACTTCCGCGATAATGGGAAGCATGCGGTAATTATCTATGACGATCTCTCCAAACAGGCGGTAGCCTATCGTCAGCTTTCACTGTTGCTGCGTCGTCCGCCGGGTCGAGAGGCCTTTCCGGGGGATGTCTTCTATATCCACAGCCGTTTGCTTGAACGTGCAGCAAAGCTCAGTGATGAGCGAGGCGCAGGTTCCCTTACCGCGCTGCCGATTATAGAAACCCAGGCCGGTGATGTTTCAGCGTATATCCCCACAAACGTTATCTCTATAACGGATGGGCAGATTTTCCTCGAAACCGATCTGTTTTATTCAGGTGTTCGACCGGCAATCAACGTTGGTCTTTCCGTATCCCGTGTCGGTGGTAGTGCACAAATAAAGGCGATGAAACAGGTTGCCGGTACTTTGCGTCTCGCCCTTGCTCAGTATCGCGAGATGGCAGCATTTGCCCAGTTCGGTTCCGACCTGGATGCTGCGACGCAAAAGCAACTTCATCGCGGTGAGCGCCTGGTGGAGATTCTTAAACAGCCCCAGTACAAGCCTCTCGCTGTTGAAGAGCAAGTTATTACCATATATGCTGCAAATAACGGCTATGTTGATGATTTTCCGGTAAGCTCAATTCAAAAATATGAGCGTGAACTTCTCGCCTTTATGCATTCAAAGCACTCAGAATTTATACAGGATCTGCAGCAGAAAAAAGCTCTCGACACTGATCTTGAAGGACGTTTGAAAAAAGCTCTGGAAGATTTTAACGGTCAGTTTGTAGTAGCATAAGCCATCACCTGAGGATTCAATTATGGCAAATCTCAAGGAGATAAAAAAGCGCATCGGCTCGGTGAAAAACACGCAGCAGATTACCAAAGCGATGAAAATGGTATCTGCAGCGAAGTTACGCCGCGCCCAGGAAGCTGTAGTCGCAGCCAGACCCTATTCTAATAAGATGCAGGAAGTCTTGAGCAGTATAGCAGCGCGCGATATCGAAACTACCCATCCTCTGCTGGAGCAACGGGAAAAACGCAATGCGCTGGTACTTCTGGTAACAGCTGACAGAGGTCTGTGTGGTGGATTTAACAGCAATATTACCAAGGCCGCAGTGAAGTTTGTACAGCAGCAGACTCACGACTACGATGAATATACCCTTAGAATAGTCGGGAAAAAGGGCAACGATCTGCTCAAGCGGCGCAAGGATTTGACTATAGATAAGGTGTATGAACATATAACCGGTAGCGTTACATCATCTACAATCAGTTTCACAGTGCCATCAACCAGGAAGTAACCACCAATCAGTTACTCCCCATTGTTCCTGAAGTAGCGCAAGAAGATCGCTTTGTCGCTGATTATATCTACGAGCCCAGCTCAGAGAAGGTACTGCATTCGATTCTGCCAAAATACATAGAAGTGCAGATATTCGAAGCACTGCTCGAGTCGGTGGCTTCTGAACACGGTGCGCGTATGAGCAGTATGGACAGTGCAACGAAGAATGCTTCAGAAATGATAGATAAGCTGACGTTGAAATACAACCGGGCCCGTCAGGCAGCCATTACCAAAGAGCTGATGGAAATCGTATCCGGTGCTGAGTCGATTAAATAGAAAATTTTAGGATAAAACTCTCCACGTAGTGGTGCAGAAGGAGTAATTCATCATGAACAAGGGTAAGGTAGTTCAAGTCATCGGGCCGGTTGTGGACGTGCAGTTTGAGGCCGGCAAACTTCCTGAGATTTATTATGCGGTAAAGATTACAAACCCCGCAATCGATGCTCAGGAGTGGAATCTGGTTTGTGAAGTAGCACAGCATCTGGGTGAAAACACAGTACGTACCATTGCTATGGACGGGACTGAAGGCCTTGTTCGTGGGCAGGAGGTGCTGGATACCGGCAAGCAGATCGTAATGCCGGTTGGCAAGCAGACCCTGGGCCGCATTATGAACGTTATCGGTGAACCAGTGGATGAGGCAGGTCCCATAGGTGCAGATGAACAATGGGAAATTCACCGCCCTGCGCCTGAATTTGTCAAGCAGTCTACTACTGTTGAATCCTTTGAAACCGGAATCAAGGTTATTGACCTTCTTGCACCATATGCTCGCGGGGGTAAAATTGGCCTCTTTGGCGGTGCGGGTGTTGGTAAAACAGTTTTAATCATGGAATTGATCAACAACGTTGCCCAGCAGCACGGTGGTTTCTCGGTCTTTGCCGGCGTAGGTGAGCGAACCCGTGAAGGTAATGACCTGTGGGAAGAAATGAAGGATTCAGGTGTTCTTGATAAAGCGGCCCTTATTTATGGTCAGATGAATGAGCCTCCAGGAGCACGTGCACGTGTAGCACTTTCCGCTCTTACCGTTGCGGAGTATTTCCGTGATGAAGGTGGACAGGACGTTCTCCTATTTGTAGATAATATCTTCCGATTTACCCAGGCGGGCTCAGAGGTCTCCGCACTTCTGGGGCGTATACCGTCTGCGGTTGGCTATCAGCCAACACTTAGTACGGAGATGGGAGAACTGCAGGAGCGTATCACAACTACGGATAAAGGCTCTATCACTTCGGTACAGGCAGTATATGTACCGGCCGATGACCTTACTGACCCTGCACCGGCTACGGTCTTTGCCCACCTTGATGCAACAACAGTTCTAAATCGTTCTATTGCAGAACTGGGCATCTACCCAGCTGTTGACCCGCTTGACTCAAGTAGTACAATTCTTGACCCTCAGGTCGTAGGCGACGAGCACTATGAGTTGGCGCGTGAGGTTCAATACGTTCTCCAGCGCTATAAGGATTTGCAGGATATTATTGCGATTCTGGGTATGGATGAACTCTCCGAAGAAGATAAGCAGGTGGTTGCCCGCGCACGTAAGATCCAGCGCTTCCTGTCTCAGCCGTTCTTCGTAGCCGAGGTGTTTACAGGTTCACCCGGGAAATATGTCGAGCTTAAAGATACCATCAAGGGTTTCCGTGAGATTCTCGATGGCAAGCATGATGACCTTCCGGAACAGGCTTTCTATCTTGTTGGAACCATTGAAGAGGCAATTGAAAAAGCCAAGTCAATGGCAGCAGCGTAGCCAGGATCTGTTCAAACGTAAGGTTGTCTTGCACGTATAAAGGAAGTCGCACATGGCCGAAAAATTGAAACTAGAGATGGTTACACCCTATAAACAGGTGTTGTCAGAAGAAGTAGATGAAGTTGTTATGCCGGGGCAGATGGGTGAGTTAGGCATTCTTCCCGGACATACTCCGCTGCTGACCACGCTCAAAGTGGGTGAATTTACCTATCGCAAAGGCGGATCCTCCTTTCATGTAGCTGTTAACTGGGGTTATGTTGAGGTTGAAGAGGACACAATCATTGTCCTTGCCGAGACAGCTGAACCTGCAGACGAAATTGATATGGCCAGAGCGAAGGAAGCCCTCGGACGCGCTGAAGAAGCTCTGAAAAAACTTAGTCCTGAAGATAAGGATTACCGTATCATGGAGGCAGCGTTGAATCGTGCTATGATCCGTATCCAGGTAGCTGGCGGCAAGTAATCTGTTTTCCATTCAGTTATGTTATCAACAAGAAAGGCAGCTTCATAGGAAGCTGCCTTTCTTGTTGGGTATTTAAATATCCCTACCGCATGAATAAACTCAGGCGCAGTATCGCAGCATTATTGTGCCTGGTGCTCCAGTTTCTTGATTGCTTCCGGCACTCTTCGAATATACCTATCGCCTCCATAAATAGTATTATCAGCTGCTGCGTGAAAGTCGTATCACTGGGGCCTTTGTTTGGCATCAATCGCTACCATGAAAGCTACTTTTCACCTCAGAGAAAAAGTAGTTAATCACCCCGGGCTCCATAGTGATGATCCTGTTCTGATTGTGAGTGTCATGAGGCTTGCATTGCTCTATCCGTGAGCCAGCCACCTTTCCACTGGAGGGCATGGTTCCGTAATCTGATGCGGTATTCAATTGAGTTGGATAGTTACCAAGTAAGCACATAGGGTTGCATCTACTTAAATGATTAAATCATTGCTTTACACTGTATACAGTATACAATATATATGTAGTAAGAGATTACATGACAGATAGCTGATCTATTAAGGATGAAATCAGGAATATTAAGAAATTAAATGGAGATTTAACAGTGCAGCATCAAACCTTGCGCGAAAAGATTCTGGAAAATATACGCGATGCGATTCTGAAGGGGGATCTTAAACCGGGGGAACGAGTATCCGAACCGGATATTGCCGAGCGCTATGGTATCAGTCGCACCCCTATTCGTGAGGCGTTCCGCCAACTGGAATCAGAAGGGTACTTGACTGTTATTCCACGTAAGGGTGCCGTAGTTGCGAAGCACAGTGAGAAAGATATTGAGGAATTTTACTCCATCAAAAGTGTCCTGGAGGGGTACGCTGCACAGTTGGCGGCGGAAAAAATGACCTCAAAAGATATAGATAAACTCGAGACCATTAATAGCCGCCTGGAAAAAATGAGTAAAGGTAAAGATGTTAAGACATTTTTCCGCGCCCATAATGAGTTTCATGAGTATTTTATACGCGCTGCAGGTAATCAGAAACTTATGGAGCTGATCCAGCAGCTGCTTAAAAAGTTCGAGTATCTGCGCATTGCATCTCTTTCTCTGCCGGGACGCATGGATATATCAGTACAGGAGCACAAAAAAATAATTGAAGCATTTCGCAACAATGATGGACATACGGCGGACCTGCTGGTGCGCAAAAATGCCGCCTACGGGGGGCAGGTGCTTCTACAGAATAAAAACACACATAAACAAAACGCAAATGAATCGGGCTCCTTTTGAAGTACCTGTGTTGTTGCTAAGCTGCAAGTTTATGCGCGGAAGCGCTTGCTATGTTCGAGCAGATAAACCGTTGCTATGAGCAAACCCAGGGTTAGACCACCACTTAAAGAG
>JAIVHC010000201.1:7211-8548 GCA_020201305.1 Geobacteraceae bacterium | reverse complement strand
TGGCTGGTTAAATCGACTTACCGATATACAAGAGCGCGGGGATCTGCAGCGTTTTATCCACTATGCCCCGGATGGGACAAAACTTCGCTCCTACACGAAAAAGCTGGATTACGATCCTCGCCACCGGCCGTGGTTTCAAGCCGCCATGCAGACGCCTCAGCCCGAAGAGCTGTGCTGGACTTCTCCCTATGAACTCTTTACTACCAGAGATCTGGGGATAACCCTCTCCACGCGGGTGGAAAAGGATGATGGGAGCAATATCGTGCTTGGTCTGGATGTGATGTTGCGCGATATCAGCGAATTTACCACTACTCACCGGATCGGTACTAGCGGGTTTATGCTGGTCATGACCGAAGATCAACACCTGCTTGGCTATCCCCCTGCAGAGGTTTATGCACATAAACCTTCAGCTGGTGCTGGGCTTAAACGGGTGGATGCATTAGACAATTCTGTCATTAAAGAGGCACTAGCGCGCTGGAATGAGGACGCGCGCCCAGGGAATACGTTATACCGTTTTTCTGCTGCAGGGCAGGATTGGTACGGCAAGATCAGTCCGTTTCAACTCGGGGATAATAAGCGCTTCTGGATTGCGATGTTCGCCCCGCGGCTTGAATTTACCCCGGCCTGGTCCGTGGTTGCAGGTTACATGTTCGCGGTGGTGCTGGTGGTGCTGGGGCTTGTTCTGCTAGCCACATGCAGGATGGCGCAGAAACTTGCAGCCCCTATTGCTTCTGTTGCAGCTGATAGCGAAGCTATTGCACGCCTGGATTTTCGTACCCCCGAAATCAGCCACTGCCGCATCCGCGAAATTGAGCGTCTGGTCTACAGTCATACCCAGATGAGTACCCTGATTCAGGAGAGCCTTGCAACTGTTGAAGCGCAGAAACAGGAGCTGAGCCGCAACGTAGAAGAGCTCCGGGCCACGCGTGATCGTCTGCGCGAAAACGAAGTCCAGTTGCAGCAGAATCTCAATTATATACATGCGTTTTTTGATAGCCCCCTTATGGGCATCGCCCTGGTGCAAAAGCGCACCTTTACCGACTCTAACAGAACCTTTTGTGCCCTCACAGGCTATGCCCCCAGTGAAGTGAAGGGGATGCCAACCCGTGATTTGTATGCCTACGAAGAGGACTATACCCGTGTCGCGCGCGAGTCTGCTCCTATCTTCAAAGGTGGGAATATCTATACCACTGAACTTGCGCTGCGCGCCCGGAGTGGTTCTATTACCCGGGCGCGGATCAGCGGATGTCTCTTTGATCGCAATGATCCGGATAAGGGGAGTATGTGGATCGCCATCCCCCTCCCTGAGAATGACGAGGTCGGAAGCCCAGACCCCC
>JAIVHC010000201.1:0-7040 GCA_020201305.1 Geobacteraceae bacterium | reverse complement strand
TGCGTCCGAAACGCCGCCGGAGAGAAGATAATATCCGCTTGATCAGATACCAAATCCTGGGCAGCAGCCAGATCAGGAGTACAATGAACACCACCAGCCCGAGCAGGAAGACTGCCGGGTGGGTGAGAGCGACCCATAATCCTCCCACTACGGCGAGGTCTTCACCCATGGAGGCACCCCAGTTGCTCACCGGTTCGGGTGAGGTATTGATAAGCAGGCGCGACCCGCTCTTCCCCGCGTGGGTTGCGGTGGTGAGGGAACCACCCACGAGGGCGGCCGCCAGCGCTATCACCGGGCTTACGTCACCTACCGCACCTGCAGCGAGGGCCGCACCGGCCGGAATCCGAATAAAGGTATGCAGGCTGTCCCAGCCCGAATCAACCCCCGGCACTTTATCCGCAAAAAACTCCACCGCGTACATAAATGCACTTGCCCAGAGAACCAGCGGTTCCTGCACAATCTGCAGGGTTTCGGGCAGAGCAATAGCGCCGGAATTGCCCATCAGACCCAGCATCAGGATGGTGGCGTACAAGTTGATGCCACTCGCCCATGCTGCCCCCATGCTCAGGGCAATGGTGCGCGTAATCTGATCCAGTTGTTCCATTCAGCTATCCTTTCCACTGTGCTTGTGTTGCGTGGTTGCTGCTGTGTCTGCGGTCTCAGTTTTAGATGTTCGTACCCTGCGGGGGAGGGTGCGCCATAACTCTTTTGCACTGAGGCATCCCCAGCCCCAACGCAACCAGTGGAGTAATGCGAGGGCCAACCATAAAGCCCAGATGAGCATCAGAGCACGATAAACGAGTAACGGGACCGAAATCACCCACGCTGTGGGTAGTTCTGCGCTGCTGCGATCCTGGTACCAGTGCAGATTCCAGGCCCCGGAGTTCTGTCCTGCCACCTGCATCTCCGGCATCCCCAGCAGCCCCTGCTGCACTGCAGCAATTAGAGCGAGCAACGCACATAAACTTAAAATTCCGAGCCCGAGTTGCATTGTATTAAATGCCAGAGCGTGTTGAATCCGGCCTGCATATTTTCTGCGCACCCCGAGAAGGATCAGCCACAATGTAACCAGGAGCAGAGCGGGGAGGGGCGCCTGACTGAGCCCGGCCCCCAGGATAAACCAGTGCCACCAGCGCAGGGGGGTGGGGGCGTAGCGCCCTAATAGTAGCGCAACAACCCCCAGCACCAGCACTATACCCCAGAATAACACTGCAGGCCCCATAAGGGGACCGCCAGTGAACAATACCCAGCGGGTCTGCGGCAGGATGAGGTTGAGGCCGATGTTTGCTCCGGGGGCCTTGAGATTGAGTTCCGGTGTGGTGCTGAATATCCCCAGGGGATGTTCCTGGTTCCAGATGATTTCGAGGTTCTGGGTTCCCTTCTGCAGGGGGAGGGCCAGCTGTGTCCCCTCCTGCTCGATACGGATCTCCCTGCCGTTGCGACGCACCTGCGCCACCTCCACATCAGCGCTCGGGAGCACGATGTTGTGGCGTGTGGCAACACTGCTGCGGATATTCAGCCGCAGGTTTGTTTCACTGCGTTCCTCGCTGCGTTTATGCTTAAGCGTGCAGTTTTCCACGGTTATGTGTTGCCCCGGCGCTCCCTGGGGGCGTTCAATATGCAAGAGTAGATTCTCTTGCGCGCGCGGATGCCACTGCGCCAGCCAGTGGCCATTCTGATACGTGTATATAAGAGGAGTCCCGCTGAAGCGTGCGTGCCATAGGGGGCTGAGTTGCAATTGCCACACCTCGGTAAAGTGCGAAGCTTTGCCACTCTTCAGCTCAAGGGGGCTCTGCATCTCCAGCCTTGATTTCCAGCGCACCGTTTCGGTCTCTGGCCCCAACTCAATAAGCGCATCTCCAGCGCGGATTTCGATGCCCTCACTCACTATTTGTTCCCCCTCCAGAAGAGGAATACGGATTACACCTGCATTCCCCTTGCTGTCCGTCTGATTGATGACGTCCCACCCCTCTGCAGTAATACTGATATCCCCGGCACGCAACGGCAGAGGAATCTCCACCTGCGTCATGTCCGCAGGGATGGGGGCACTCAGGCTCAAAGTGGTGGTACCCTTTTCCACCCGTGCCCAGAGTTGCGCATGGGGCTGATTCTGTGGGGTGCGCATCAGGATGGGAGGTGTGTTAGTGCCCGATCCGGTGTGTGTGGTAACTGTAGCTGGAACCATTTGCTCCAGCGGAAATGCAAGGGGTACAGCGCTCAGGACGGCACTGTGGATCTGTTGCTCTATCCTGAGTTCATGCCGGGATATCTCCACCTGTACACGCTGTAACGCGGCACAATCGGGGGCGCACTCCGGTGCCTGGGTGAGGCGTCGTCGCAATTCCTCCAGCATTTCCATAGAGGGGATGGAGCCCGAGCTCTGAAATTCCACGCTGTCCGGTGCGGAACGGCCGGAACGGTGTTCCTGCTCCTGCTCTTGTGCCTGTCCCTGTCCCTGTGCATGTGCCGGATTGGATGCACACATAAATGCCATTGCCCCTGCAAGGACCCCTGCTATCAGAAGCGGGGTACTTTGCGATCCGCAATGTGGGGGTGTATGGGTACCGGAAGTGTCAGTGCTGGCGGAATCCTTTCGGGGCTTAAGAGCAACGCAGATGCGCCCGAACATATACAGAGCGAGGAGCACTCCCGCAACTAGTCCCGCTCTCGTCATCCAAGGAGGTGAAAATAAGAATTTCATGCGCTTTCCCGGGACTACGGAGGTATTGAAATCAAAGGATATCTTGCGCCAGTTCCACGTGGGAATTCCCGGCCCGGTCTGGGTTTCCAGAGAGGTGGAATAGCTTGAGTGGGTGACGCGGGGCGGAGCAGTTTCAGTCATGTTGTCCGCTGCAACAGCGCGCAACATTTTTGCCCCTTCTGGGCGCGCCTGCTCCATGCGCATATCGCTGCGGACAATATTTCGCTTCTGCTGCGGGTGGGGGGAATGAGATCCGGATACAATCTCAAGTTGAGGGTACACCGCGCTGCGAATCTGCTGTGCCGAAAATACCAGCAGCAGCACAGCCATGGTTAATGCCGCCCCCCCCAGGTACATGCGAACCACGCGTTGCAGACGCCCCTGGGGAGCGACGCGCAACAGGGCCGCAGCACCGAGGAGGTGGAGCCAGATAAACCTGGGTGCGTTGGGTTCCTGATACGTGAGTATAAGCCCCAGCAGGGCAAAAAATCCATACTTCCATCCCCACATGCGCGCAAAGCCGATGCTCAAAAGCAGCACTACAAACAGGTCGAGAAGTGACCACTGCTGCACCCAGGTGTTGGAAACGGAATCAGCCCCAAAGGCTGCGAGCATGCGCCATCCGGGGGGGAGATTGAGTTCGGTGTGAAGCGCAATCGGGTTGAATTCCCACCCCAGCACCGGAACGGATGCTATATTCTGCGGGTTTAAGCGGCTTTCGGCGTGGAGGTTAAGATGCTGCTGGCGCACCTCAATTCCCTCTCTGCCCTTGTCGCCAAGACGGGTGATAAACTGCTCTTCCCCGTTCAGATGTGCGCGCCCCAGTTCGAGTTCGGCTGTGCTGTTGAGACGCGTGCGTGTATGCAGAGTGCCGGTGATAATGTCCCTGACGCTGTAGCCATCTGCGTTGAAATCGAGCCACATATCCCGCTTCACCCGAATGCGATCAGCACTGGATGTCTGAAGTCCGCGCTCCTCCTGGGTGAATTTCAATGCAGCTTCGCTATCCATAAGGTAGGTGGGCAGGTGTTTCCACTGTGCAGGGATGTCGGTCTGGGCCGGATCCAGGATCGGGGCACCGCTGATGGTAATGGAACGCAGATCGCCGCGGCGTTCAACGCTCCAGATTTCATCTTCGGCCCAGGGGCCAGAGGGAGGAGGGCGGGAGAATACCTGCATAACGTTACTGGTAGTGGTGTTGCGCGCCTCGAGGGTAATTTCATATTCGCCTGCCCGGGCCAGAAGGCGCAGGCGTCCATCATCCTCAAGGCGTGCCGGAACTTCACTCCGGATATCCAGCGCGGCAAAGCCCTCAGGGAGTACTTGGGCTGTGACTATCTCACGCTCATTTCCGGAGACGCGCATCTTTATAAGGGTTGTGAGTATCTGCGGTATGCGATCTTCCAGATGTCGATATATCTGAAACGCTACTCCTGATTGTGCATCTTGAGAGCGCTGTTCTTTCTGGCGCAGTTGCAGTTGATTGCGAGTATATTCAGGCGCAGGAATGTGGCTGCCGTTGACTACGAGTTCTATGCGCCCAACTCCCGGAGTGATGGGGATAGAGTCAGGAATGCGCTTCCACTTAAACTCCCCCTCGATCCGGAACACCCCGGCGTCGAGTAACAGCGCGGGGCTCTGGTTGTGGCGCATTACGCTGGAATCGTTGCCGTTGTTGGTTACGTGTTGGGGCCAATAGCGCGGCGATCCGGGCAGAACGATCCAGCCTTTTTTATCCAACTGCCCCGTAAGAACAAATTCTGCTCCGGCGGCGGTTGCCTGCAGGTGCAGTTCGGAAGGCCACACGCACTCGCGCTTTGCGTTTTGCCCCCACACCAGCGGGCAATTGATTGCTTCATCCTGATGTAGGACCCAATCACTCCAGGGCTGGAGTACAGGTGGCAGTTTATCCTGCGGAAAGGGAGCCGCATGCGTGCATGTGCCTGCAAACAACAGAGCCAGGACGGTGCATACCATGCCGAGCAGAAGAGAGAATGTGGAGACCGCAATATTGTTGTTGGGGCACCGGGGCGAAGATGCAGACTGTTTCATGGTTAGGGTCCTTGACAGGGGGAAACGTACGGGATAGGGGTATGATAGCCTGATGCGCGGATATGTGCACCTGGCATTCACCGAGTTCCGGGTTCCTGCGGTTGCTCTTGCTCTTCCAGGGTAGCCATGCATGTTCTGGCGTGGTGCAGGGTTTCGTTGAGTTCCTGCACCAGGGCGTAATTATCACCGTGGGTTTCGTCCGCCAGGCGGTGCCCCATCTGCTGTACTACAAAAAGTAAATCAGAGAGTTCGCGTATGGTCTCTGTCCGTTCCTTATCAAAGGTCAGTTCATCGTGCATGCAATCCTCCGGGTGATATAGTGGGGCCAATGTTTTGTGCACACAAATTTAGCGCACCTGGATACAATAGCAAATTGGCGCAGAGGGGCAAAGCATTCCAGCTGTGGTATTGTCTGGATGAGGGCGAGGGTACGGCTGTGCTGAACCGTTGCCACCCCGGGAAATATATTGACACAGATACGAGTGCCCCTGTATCAATAAATTTCTGTTACACTGGATTAACATTCGGCATTTCCCGTATTGTATGCGGATGAGGGATAAATCGAATTTAACTATTCAGTCCAGATATTGAGCAGAGTTTGCGGAACAGTTACAATCAAATCCGCTTGCGTCCAATGGTGCCTTCAGTACGTCAAAATTAGAAAAGACCATTCTATCAGTGAAGCAGCCAGATAGGAAATAAGCATGGCGTCACAACCCGGCAGTGCCAGAATCGAAAAACAGCACCTGATCCTCAGTGGGGCGTGGGTTCTGCAACACTATCAGCTGTTGCGAACGCAAATTGCGACGCTGAAGAGGGAGCTGCCTGATGGGTCCGATTCTGCCTCTTCGACCTCCCTCGCAGAGATGTATACCCTTGAACTCCGGGGGATAACATCCTTAGATACTGCCGGTGCATCGTTGTTGCTCGAATTTCTCAGATTACACTGGCTGGAGAAAGCACCGGGAGTGGTTGCAGACCTGCCCGAAGAGCGGGTGCGCCTCCTCAAAACCGTGGCTGCAACCATGGCGAACCCCCTCGAACCCCCAACCTCACAGGCATCCCTCCTGCGCTGGTTTCTTGCCGGGATAGGGGAGCGCACCGAGGCGGTCTGGCGTCAGCAGTGGCAACTGTTCGGGTTTGTCGGTCTTACCCTGGTTACCCTGGTATCCACTTTCGCGCGTCCGCGCAGCTGGCGTATCACCTCCATGGTGGCGCATATTCAGCAGACCGGCCCCAACGCGGTGCCCATTGTGGCGCTCCTCACCTTTCTTGTGGGTGCGGTGGTGGGTTTTCTGGGCGCTACGGTGCTGCAGGACTTCGGTGCGACCATTTATACCGTAAATCTGGTGGTATTTGCGTTCCTGCGGGAGTTCGGGGTGCTGCTTGCCGCGATCCTCCTTGCCGGGCGCACCGCAAGTGCGTTTACCGCCCAGATCGGCTCTATGAAGGCGAATGAGGAGATTGATGCCATCCGTACCCTGGGGCTCGATCCCATGGAGGTGTTAGTTCTGCCCCGGGTGACGGCCATGCTTGTAACCCTGCCGATCCTCACGTTCATCGGAATGCTCAGCGGTATCGCCGGGGGGGCGGTGGTGTGTGCCACAGCGTTGGATATCTCCCTGTTTCAGTTTATAAGTATTGCCGGGCGGGATATCTCCCTGACCCACTTTATCGTGGGGATTGTCAAAGCACCCATATTTGCGTTTGTAATTGGCGTTATCGGATGTCTTGAAGGTTTCAAGGTCAGCGGCAGCGCCCAGTCCGTGGGAGAGCACACCACTTCGAGCGTGGTGCAGTCCATATTTATGGTGATCCTGCTCGATGCTATTGCGGCATTGTTTTTCATGCAGATGGGATGGTAAACATTGAACGTGCCTGAAGCACACATAACAGATGCTCAGAGCGAAGATTCTTCTACTCCGTCGCTGATTCGCGTGCGCGGGCTCGAAAATCGCTTTGGTTCCAATGTGGTGCATCAGGACCTCGATCTCGATCTCTATCCGGGGGAAATTCTTGCGGTGGTTGGCGGTTCGGGAACGGGAAAGTCTGTACTGCTGCGCAGTATTGTGGGTTTGATGCGTCCGAGTGCCGGTTCAATCAAGGTGTTCGGGGAGGATATTCAGCAGCTCTCCGGCTCTGAACGCTCCAGGGTGGAGCGCCGTTTCGGGATGCTGTTTCAGGGCGGTGCTCTGTTCAGTTCCCTCAATCTGCAGGAGAATGTCGCTCTCCCCCTCATTGAACACGCAGGTCTGCCACGCCGTGATGCGCAGCACCTCGGGCGTTT
>JAIVHC010000200.1:5159-8132 GCA_020201305.1 Geobacteraceae bacterium | reverse complement strand
TCCTGTGGATATATACCTATGAGGAGCAGGGTGAGCGCGGCACTCAGTCCTGCAATGCCAGACCTGCGCCGACGTGCGGCCCACAGAACCAGAGCCGCACATGCGAGGCTGAATCCCGAAAATTGCCATAGGGATAGATACGCATATCGTCCCGCGAGGGGGCCAGTTGCGAGGGTTTTAGCCCCTTCGAGGATATGGGTGATGAGGCCAGCACTTATTTCCAGCAGGGGGATGCCGAACTCCGGCGCAACACTGAAGAGGACGGTGGCACTTAAGGTGAGGGGCAGAACGATGAAACTCACCAGGGGGACAGCAAGAATATTGTTGAGCACTCCAGCGGGTGCGAGGGTATGAAAATGCCACAGGGCAAAGGGAGCGGTAGCCAGAGACGCAGTGTACGAAGTCAAAAATAAAAGGAACACCGCGCGCTTCCATCCTGGCTGCAGGCGTCGGTGCCATACGGGAAGTACGAGTAGGAGCGCTCCAACCCCGGCAAAAGAAAGTTGAAACGATGCGGATTGGAGCGCGAGTGGATTGGCAATGAGGATCAGGGCGGCAACCAGTATCAGGATTGCGCTCGGGCGCGTACGATAGTTAAGCAGTGCGAGAAGTGCCGCAACGCCAAGCATCAGGGTGGCGCGCAGGGTAGGGAGAGCGCCGCCGCTGAGAAGTAAATACAGGATTACAAACGGCAGGCACAGCAACGGCGTGGATTTTTGCACCGGCTGCCACAGGAGCAGGTTAGTGTTGCGCCTGTAAATCCATTGAATAATAACGTATACGCAGGCAGCGATCATCCCCAGATGGAGCCCGGAGATGGAAAACAGATGCGAGAGCCCGGTAAATGCCAGGGTTTGACGCTGGTCGGGGCTGAGGCGCGTTTTCTCTCCGAGGGCAAGACTCAGCACATACGCTGCGGAATCGGATGGAAGGTGCGCGGCAATATCCATTCCTGTGCGCTGGCGCCAGCGTGCAATCCGGTCGCTGATGGATATGGGATGTGCGGGCGCCATGCGCGCTATGGTATCGCCATCGGCAACAAAACCCGAGGCGATTATGTTCCTTTGGAGAAGATAGCGCGGGTAGTTGAACTCTCCCGGAGTACCGAAAGGGCGGGGTTTCCTCAATCTGGTGCGAAGATACACGTGATCGCCGGGATATATGCCTGGTTTATCACTTGCGACGTGGATTCTGACACGCATCCCCTTGGCGTCGGCGATACGCTCTGCCTGACGGATTGAGTTGACCTGCATATCCATACGCCAGCGCTGAGGCTGTGCCTCCACCCGGAGCACCTGACCTTCGAGAACAACCTGTTGGTTTCCAATTTCTTCTATCAGGTTCAAATGGGCCGGGTTTGGGGTAAGGGCGCTCCACGCGGCTATACCACCCCATACCAGTGCCGTGGCCATCACCAGCGCAGGGCTCAGGCGTCTGTAGCAGGACAGATAAAGCAGAATCGCTAGAGCCCCTATCTGCAAAAAAGGCACACCGGGCATGCCTAACGCGGTTACTCCCGTTACGCCGAACATAAACGTAAGAAGAGGAGCTAGAAGGGGAATGGGTTCAGAAGGTAAGGTGGAGGCGTGGCTATCGCGCTCGCGCCGCGGCGTTGTTATCCTGTTGCGTATGTTGCGATAGCGTGTAAAGGAATCCACTGCTTACACCTGTATAATTAGAACATGAAGCGTCGCATTCCTACGTTCAAAATCATCCCCCCTGCGATCATAGTGGTAACCATGCTGGTGCCTCCGTAAGAAAACAGGGGCAGAGGCACTCCTACCACAGGGAGTAATCCCATAACCATCCCCAGGTTGACGATAGCGTGCCAGAAAATGATACCGGTAGCCCCGATGGCCAGATACATGCCGAAGTTATTTGAGGCTTTATGCGCTACCAGAATCCCCCGGTAGATGATGAGAATATAAAGAGAGAGGAGGACAAGGGCTCCGACCAGACCCCATTCCTCGGCAAAGACTGAAAAGGCAAAGTCGGTGTGGCGTTCGGGCAGAAATGAAAGCTGCGATTGCGAACCCTGCATGAATCCTTTGCCCCAGAATCCGCCACTGCCGATGGCGATCTTGGATTGGATGAGGTGATACCCGCTTCCCAGCGGATCGCGTTCCGGATCAAGGAAGGTGCGGATGCGCGCACGCTGATAGTCGTGGAGCAGAAACCAGCCCCCGACGCCAATAGCTATGCATGCACTGCCCAGGCACGCAAGGGTGGGGGGGCGGATGCCGGAAAACAGTGCCATGGTTGCACCGATAAACAAAAGTAGCATTGCTGTGCCCAGATCCGGTTGCTTCATCACCAACAGCACCGGTACGAATAGAATCAGCCCCGGAACTACCAGATCTCTTAGACTGTGACCGTCGGGATGCTCGTGTCTGCTGAAATAGTGCGCCAGCATTATCACAATCACCGGTTTCATTATTTCACTCGGTTGTATGTTGAAGAGGCCGAGATCAAGCCAGCGTGTTGCGCCCATGTTGGTTTCGCCGAAAATAAGTACCGCCACCAGCATTCCGGTACATGCCAGATACGCTGCGGGTCCGAGGTGGAGCAGATGGCGATAGTCGACCGTGGATACTCCTGCCATAACCAGAAAACCCAGCCCGAGCCAATAACTCTGTTTGAGATATAGAGGGGTTCTTGCAGGGACCCAGCCGGAGGTGGCACTGTAGAGGTTGACGATCCCGATCCCTGCGGTCAACAGAATCAGGACCACAAAGATCCAGTCCAGATTTGTTACTAAACGCCGATCAAACATATATCTTATTTTTCATCCTATTGTGAAGGATCTTCAAGGTTGAAATACTCCAGCAGCAACGCACGTGTAACAGGAATTGCTGTTTTGCTCGCATGTTCTCCGTGCTCTACAATAACGGCCGTAGCAATTTCGGGTTTCTCTGCCGGGGCATATGCAATGAACAGGGCATGGTCGCGGTGCCTGTATATGATCTCCTCTTC
>JAIVHC010000200.1:0-5134 GCA_020201305.1 Geobacteraceae bacterium | reverse complement strand
GTCTCGGGCCATGTCTGCTATGCGGTCAATTCCCAGGCGCATAGACATATGATAGAACCATACGTCACAGCTTTCGCGCATCGCTTTTTTAAAATTGGTGGGCCCATGTCCGGTGCGCTTCCAGCAGCGAAAGTCACGCTTGCCAATTTTGGTTTTCCCTTCACAGTCTATAAGTTCGTCTACTTTGCTTATTTCGGGATGCGCTGCTGCCAACAGAGCGGTAACCGGCTTGAACGTAGAACCGGGAGGATATTGTCCGCTGATGGCGCGGTTTTGCAAAGGATTGCGGGGATGGTTGAGGAGTTCGAGCCAGTTCTTAGTACTGATACCGTTGGTAAAAATATCCGGGTTGTATGACGGACTGCTTACCATGGCGAGAATTTCGCCATTGTTTACATCAAACACCACTGCAGCCCCGGCCATCCCCTCCATCTCTTTCTGTGCTCGGATCTGCAGATCTTTATCCAGGGTGAGGGTGAGGTTCTTCCCTGGAACAGGTGGGATCTTCACACGCTGGCGCAAAAGCTTGCCTCTTACATCCACTTCTACCAGGAGTTGACCGTCAATCCCACGCAGGGTAGTGTTGAGATGTTTTTCCAATCCGCCTTTTCCCACCAGGTTGCCGGCACGATAATTGGCTTCTGGATGTTGCTGTTCCAACTCTTCAGCGCTGATTAGCCCCACATGGCCGAATATATGCGCCCCGGCTTTTTCACACGGATAACTGCGCACCGGTTTGGTCTCGATAATCATCCCCTGCAGGTAGATGGAATTTTCGCTGAGTTTTTCCACCTGGGTGCGTGAAATTCCGCTCTTGAGGGGGATGGGCAGGTAGCGCGGGAAGTATGCGTATTTTTCCCAGTTCTCCTGAATTTCATCCACTGGACATTCGAGTACTTCGGCAATGCGCTCAAGGAGCAATTCTTTATCGGTTACATCCTGACGCAGGGCAGATACGGTAAATGAAGGACGATTTCCTACCAGGATTTCCCCGTGGCGGTCATAGATAGTGCCACGCGGAGCGGCTATAGGGAGATAGCGGGTGCGATTTCTCTGTGCCATATTATCAAAGTGTTCGGCTTTGATAACCTGCAGATACCACAAACGTGCGGCAATAAGGAGAAAGAACAGAGCAACCGCGAATAACAACCATTCAAATGCGCGTTTTCTCCCTTCGTCGTCGGGCATGGGGGAATGAAGTGGCATGGTTAAGGATTCTTTCTGAACGGACTGGCGGGGTGTACCTCCCCGAGTCTACCCAGATATGTAAACAGGGGGCGTAATACAATTACAGCTGCCAGATTAACCCCGATCTGCAGTGGAATGCTGCTGAGAATCTGTAGCCAGACCTGGTCGCGATCCGAAAATAGCAGGAGAATCAGAACCGAAATAAAAGCAAAAGCCGCGCTGCCTATGATAGTAGCCAGGGGGAGAGTCAGGGGGTTGTCCCCATTAAGCTGACGCCCGAATCCTGCGGTAAAGATAAAAATAGCGAGGAGGATCATTCCGTGAAAGCCAAAGGTCACCCCACTGAAAACATCGAGTAGAAAACCCAGCGCCAGGGCACAGAGCCCTCCACCCAGAAGCGGGGCCTGAAAACCGAGGTACAGAGTGATCAGCAATGTTGTGTTTGGGCATGGAACTTGAGGTAGAAACATGGTCCAGAGCGTGGTCTGGATCACTAAAAGTAGAGTGCTGAGGGGAAAGAAAAGAAGAAAAAGTTTCATTGTTGATGCTTTACAATTACCAGGACTTCCTCCAGACGGGAAAAGTCCACTGCTGGTTTTGCCTTGATGGTCTGAAATAAGCCGTATTCAGGAGTCTGAACCATGGTGATAATACCGATTGGAACCCCCTTAGGGAATACACCGCCCGTACCAGAGGTGACGAGATGGTCACCGACGCCGGTTTCATCCAGGCGTGCAGCATATTCACACGAAATACCTGAGCCTGTGCCACGTGCCACGGTACGGGTACGAGAATTCTGTATCAGTGCTGACACCGCAGAGGAAGCGTCGGTAATCAGCAACACCCTCGAACTGTTAGCAGCACATTTGATGGTTCTTCCCACAACTCCGGATGCCGCCATCACCGGCATATTTTCACTGATGCCGGAAGCGGTTCCTTTGTTGATAGTGATGGTGCGGAACCAGTTCATGGCATCGGCTGAGATAACTTGCGCAGGGATTGCCTGTTCTTCCACGCTTTCACGAAATTGCAAGAGTCCCTTTAGGCGGGCGTTTTCCGCAGCCAATTCGTTGTTGTGGATTTGTATGCGCTCCAGATGCTTGAGCTCCTGGCGCAAGGAGTCATTTTCCTGCTTGACTCCCACCAGGCTGAGATAATCCTGCCACAGGGTAATCGCGCTCCGGGTAGTTGCGGTAACTCCCTGACTTAAGGGTTCCGTCAGAACGAGAATGCTACGTTCGAACAGGTTGGTGTCCGGCTTGGTGCGCAGATTGTAGCTGTAAAGTAACAGGGCACATAAAAAGAGAATTACTAAGACAAACAGACGTTTTTGCAGATCCAGAAAATCACGCATTTACATCAGAGCCGGTCCGGAAAATAGTGCGGTGCTTTGCTTTACGCTTTGGTTAGTGGTCAATACGGATAAACCCCTTTAGCTGCTAATGGCTACACGGCGCAACAATTCCAGTTCGTCGAGGATCTTACCCGAGCCCAGAACCACACTGGAAAGGGGGTCTTCGGCAACAACGACGGGAAGGCCGGTTTCTTTACGCAGCATTTCATCCAGATTGCGCAGCATTGCACCGCCGCCGGCAAGAACAATTCCCCTGTCGACAATGTCAGCTGCCAGCTCGGGCGGGGTACGTTCCAGAGCCACACGAACCGCTTCGACAATTGCGTTGACTGTCTCTGACATGGCATTGCGGATTTCAGCAGAGCCGATATTCAGGGTGCGGGGAATGCCGGTGACCATGTCACGTCCTTTGACATCCATAGACAGTTCTTCTTCACCCTCCATGGCGCTGCCGATATCTATCTTAATCTGTTCCGCAGTACGTTCACCAATGAGCATGTTGTACTGACGCTTAAGATGCTGGGTTATCGCTTCATCCAACTTATCGCCACCTATACGTACACTCTGGGCATAGACGATGCCAGCTAGGGATATGATGGCCACTTCGGTAGTGCCACCGCCAATATCGACAATCATGTTGCCGCTCGCCTCGGTAATGGGCAATCCCGCCCCGATGGCTGCAGCCATGGGTTCTTCTACGAGGTAGACCTCCCGCGCGCCTGCCGACTCCGCAGATTCTTTGACAGCGCGTTTTTCCACCTGTGTGATTCCGGATGGAACACAGATTACGATCCGGGGGCGAACAAGAGCTTTGCGGTTGTGTACCTTTTGGATAAAATACCGCAGCATCTCTTCGGTGATGTCAAAGTCAGCGATTACCCCGTCCTTCATAGGCCGGATCGCTACGATACTTCCGGGAGTGCGCCCAAGCATCTTTTTGGCCTCAATGCCAACAGCCAGAACCTTTTTTGCCCCACTGACGTCTTTTTGTACTGCGACTACCGAAGGCTCGCTTACTACAATCCCCTTGCCTTTGAGGTATACCAGTGTATTGGCGGTACCCAGATCAATGGCAAGGTCGTTGGAAAAAATTCCCAGTAGGGCGTTGAATATATTCAGCATGTCCAAATCTCTTCCATGTAAGGATGTTGTGATGTGATAATGTAGCTCGAAATCCTCGCGCCCACTTAAATAACAGAGCCCGGACGCACAAGCAAGCGCCCTTTTCTTCATAAGTGGCTCAATGTAGCAGAAAGGGCGAAAGCGCTCAAGTTCAAAAGAATTGTGTACCTAAATAATCGTTCACTTATTCAGTTGAAGTCAAGAAATCTTCTTATATTTAATATGTTGCAATTCGCTTGGCGCTTAACTAATATTCGAGGCTGGATTTTAGGCCCCAAAATTGATAGTGCGCGACAAATTAATAAGGAGAAATGCTGACATGCTCGACCTGATTCGCAAAAAACAGAAAACCTTCATTGTGCAGTTTGTTTTCTGGGTAATTATAGCCGCCTTTGTTGGAACCATTTTTCTGGTATGGGGCAAAGGGCAGGAGCAGCAAGATCAACTCACGGTTGCAGCGCGGGTAAATGATACCAAGATATCCTTTGATGAATTCAGGATGACTTACAATAATATCTACAATATTTACCGCAATCTCTACGGGGATGCATTCAGCCCTGAAATGGAAGAGGAACTTCAGCTCACCCGCCAATCCATGGATATGCTTATCGAACAGGCCCTTCTCCTCGAAAAGGCTGATGAGATGGGGATGAAGGTGAACAAGGATGAGGTTGTCTCCGCGATTGCCGCAGTTGAGGCATTTCAGGTTGATGGTAGCTTCGATAGAGAGCGTTATGTTGAGGTGTTGAGCTATCAGCGCATAACGCCTGAGAATTTCGAAGAGATGCAGCGCCGTCAGATGCTGGTGAACCGTGTCCGCGCCCGGATTCAGGGAAAGGTTCAGGTTTCTGATGCGGATGTGGTGGAAGAGTTCCGTCGCATCAACGAAAAAATCAATCTTGCTTATCTGGCATTTGACCCCCGCAATTATCGTGACGAAGTTAAAACTGATGCCGCAGATGTAGAGAAGTACTACGCTGAGAACAAAGAGCAGTACCGCGTAGCCGAACAGGTGGCACTTGAATACGTGGAGGTCTCTGCGGAAGACATGAGTGATGAGATAGAACCCACGGCGGAAGAACTGGAGCGTTACTATCAACGCCATCTGGATCAATTTTCTGTTGATGAGCAGGTTCAGGCGCGACACATCTTTATTAAAGTGCCAGATGACGCTAGTGATGAAGTGCGCGAACAGAAGCGTTCACAGGCGAAAAAAATCCTGGACGAAGTTAATGCGGACAACTTTGCCAGGGTGGCAAAGCAGAAATCAGATGATGCCGAAAGTGCTGCTGAAGGTGGTGACCTCGGGTTCTTCAAGCGCAATACCTTTGATCCGGCGTTTGAAGAGGTGGCTTTCTCTCAGGAAACGGGTGTAGTCAGCGATGTGGTTGAGGGTGCTTCCGGCTTCCATATTCTCCAGGTTACCGATCATGTACAGGCCGGGTATAAGCCGCTGGAGCAGGTGCGTTC
>JAIVHC010000034.1 GCA_020201305.1 Geobacteraceae bacterium | reverse complement strand
ATATTCCTCCAGGGCGCGATCCATGCGCCGGATCGCCTGCTCGCGGGTTTCTGCATGGACAATAAGTTTCGCAATCAAGGAATCGTAGTGAGGCAATACTTTATACTGGTCATATACGGCGCTATCCACCCGAACACCCAGTCCTCCTGGGGTGTGATAACCGTCGATTCTGCCGGGACACGGGGTAAACTTCTCCGGATCTTCGGCATTGATACGGCACTCTATAGCGTGCCCGGTAATTTTGATATCATCCTGGGTATAACGCAGAGGCTCGCCTGCCGCGGCCATGATCTGCTCCTTTACAATATCCACCCCGGTTACCATCTCCGTTACGGGGTGCTCTACCTGAACCCGGGTGTTCATCTCCATGAAGTAGAATTTTCCGTCCTGGTCCAGGAGAAATTCTACCGTACCCACGCTGGAATAGTTAACTGCTTTGGCTGCAGCTACAGCGCAGTCACCCATCTCCTGACGCAGCTCTTCTGTAAGAATTGAGCATGGAGCCTCTTCTATCAGCTTCTGATGCCGGCGCTGTATCGAGCAATCGCGCTCGCCAAGATGAATAACATTGCCGTATTTGTCCGCCATAATCTGGATTTCGACGTGGCGGGGGCGCTCACAGTATTTTTCGATATACACTTCGGGGTTACCAAATCCCGCCTTTGCTTCAGAGCGAGCTGCCGCAAACGCATTGGGAACCGAGGCTATGGAATGAACAATTTTCATCCCGCGTCCACCACCACCGGCGGTAGCTTTAATAATTACGGGACAACCGATCTCACCCGCAATGCGCGCTGCCTCCTCTGCACTTGTTACTGCATCGGTAGTACCGGGCAGGATAGGAACACCGGCTTTGGTTACCGTCTGTCTGGCGCTGATTTTGTCCCCCATCAGGCGCATACTTTCAGCGCTGGGACCGATAAAGGTCAGGCCACAGTTGTTGCATATTTCTGCAAATTCGGCATTTTCGGATAAAAAACCATATCCGGGATGAATAGCGTCAGCGTCGGTTACCTCTGCAGCGCTGATAATCGCCTTCATGTTGAGATAACTGTCCGCACTTGCCGCTGGGCCAATACACACACTCTGATCCGCAAGCTTTACGTGTAGAGCCTCACTGTCAACGTCAGAGTGAACCGCAACTGTTTTTATCCCGAGCTCTTTACAGGCGCGAATAATGCGCAGGGCAATTTCCCCGCGATTAGCAATAACAACCTTGTGAATCATAGTCACTCCTGAATACAAAACTGCACTCTATTCAATTTTTACTGAATCAAACTGCAGCCTGGGATAAAATCTAAATCTTTTCTACGATAAAAAGGACATCGCCAAATTCCACTGGATCGGCGTTGGTTTTGACGATCTCCACAATCTTACATTTGTATTCAGCCTCAATCTCGTTCATCAGCTTCATCGCTTCCACGATGCATAGGGTTTGTCCGCTCTCAATTACATCTCCCACCTTTACATATGGATCAGATTCAGGGGACGGAGCGGCATAAAAGGTTCCAACGATGGGAGAAGTGACTCGCTCCTCTTTATCTCCCAGTATCTTTTCTCCAGCAGGTGCCGGAGCATCAGGAGCGCTCTGGGGAGCTGCCGCAACAGGCGCAGAAGCTGCCGGAGCGGGAGCCGGAGCAGCTACATGCACAACTTCCTGGTTGGAACCGCGCTTGATAAACACACGATCTTCATCCGTTTCCATCTCAAACTCGGAAATATCGGTATCGGAAATAAGCTTTATCAGGGTCTTGATGTCTTTAATATCCATGGATAATGTCTCCTGCAGTTTTTAGTCAATGGGTAATATACGTAGGGATTTAGGTACAGATGTTAAAGATCTGTAGCCATCATTGGTCAATAGTACGGTATCTTCAATACGCACCCCACCAAGTTCGGGGATGTATATTCCGGGCTCAATGGTAAAAACCATTCCGGGTGTAAGTATAACTTCGGAACGGGGTGAAAGGGTCGGACCTTCGTGAACTTCAAGCCCTATTCCGTGCCCCAGGCCATGGCCAAAATACTTGCCATAGCCACAGGAGGCGATGTAATCGCGTGCGATTTTATCCACTGCGCGCGCCGAAATCGAAGGTGACAGCGCTTTAAGCGCGAGGTCGTGGGCGTTTAAAACGCAGGTGTATATTTCTTCCAACTGCGAGCCGATTTCACCCACTGCCAAGGTAACCGTTTCATCCGAAAAGTATCCCCCTTTGCGTGTGCCAAAATCGATGGTTATCAGTTCGCCTGCATTAACCACTTTATCGGACGCAACCCCGTGAGGATATGCTCCGCGCCAGCCGGATGCCACGATGAAGTCAAAGGCCTTTTCTTCCCCTCCACAACAGCGCAGGGCATATTCGAGCTCCAGAGCTATTTCCCGTTCACTGATTCCGGGTCGAATAAGGGGAATGATCTTTTCAAACGCCGCGGCGTTTATACCACAGGCATGCTCCAGATGTTCAAGCTCTGCATAGTCTTTTATCTGGCGCAGCTCCCCCAGATGTTCCAACGGCGTCCACTGCAATTCTGACTGCAGGGCGCTTAACTTGTTAAACAGCGCTACGCTGAGGGTTGGAGCTTCAAAACCGATATGGCGCGATTTCAAATCATCCAACTGCGAAACCAGCTCTGAATATTTAACCTTGTATTCTGTTACAGAATCGGCCTTGACCTCAGTCAGAGCCTGAGATGTATAGCGTGAGTCAGTACAAAATAAGCTCTTTTCGCGAGTTACTATCAGTGCCCCATCGCTACCGGTAAAATTTGCATAATAGCGCAAATGGACAGGGTCCAGGAGCAGAATCGCATCAAGTTGATGCTTTTTGAGCTTATTTCGAAGCCGATTGAGTCGCGAATCTAACATAATCAAAAATTTTCAGCGAGAGTAAAGTTGTTAAAATCCTTAGCGCGATTGCAGGTGCTGAACCAAACCTTCCAAGGCAATAATATAGCCGTGAGCGCCAAAACCACATATCTGAGCTATGGTCACCGGAGCAAGATAGGAATGGTGTCTGAAGGTTTCACGTGCGTGGATATTGGACAGATGCACCTCTACTACAGGTACTTGAATAGCTGCTACCGCATCGCGCAGGGCGACACTGGTGTGGGTATAGGCAGCGGGATTGATAATGATTCCATCCGCGTCATCTTCAGCCGCTTTATGCAGAGCATCTACCAGATCTCCTTCGTGGTTTGACTGGTAACAATCTATGGATACGTCAAGCTCTTGCGCACGGAGAGCAAGAGCACGGTTGATATCATCGAGGGTATGAACCCCATAGTGCTCTGGTTCACGTTTGCCAAGCAGATTAAGGTTGGGGCCGTGGATGATCCGAATATACATTTATATCTCCTCATTCAGCCCGGCACGTAACCTTGGAGCTTCGCGTTTCAGGAGATAGGTCCCCTTGCCACTCACCGCCTCTGGTGGCAGGAGCAGAACTACAAAGTACTCAGCACTGAGGACATGTACCAGGAGGGTCAGTTTTTCGTAGCGGATCACTACATTGTTTAAATTGCCCGCTTCGAGAACTTCCGCAGTCTGCCGAATCCCCTTTATGCCTGCAGCGAGTTCGACGACTAGAGCCAGTTGTTCCTCGGCTGAATCTGAATCTGCACGCACTTGCTCAATGACTATACCATCATCGCCAAGCAAAAAAACTCCCAGGGCCCCACTGCTTTCGTCCAGAATGGTCTGTAAAATTGGCTTAAACATACTATCTCCGTTGTTTCCGGTGCTCAACAGCACGCAACCAGGCACTTAGACGGGCTTCTAATTCCGCTTTACTATGCACTTGTTCTTCAGATGAGTCAAAAGCGCGAGGTGAAAGAGCATCAAGACGCTGACGCAACGAACTGTCTTCAGGGTTTTGATCTACCAACTGTTTCAGAGCAGCAAGAGCTTTCTCCTTCATACCCTGTTTAAGATACAAGTCAACCATGGTTTGGGTGACAAAAGGAAGTTCTGTTCCAACTGCAGGATCTATATCCTGTTTGCACTCCAGATCCTGGCGTAATCTTTTGCTCCAGACTGTTTCTTTTGACGATTCTGCACGCTCAAGCCAGGTTTCAGCACGCGCACAATTGCCCGCCGCAATTTCAAGTTCCGCCAGAGCGCATAGAGGATCACTACAGGATGGATCGGCGTTTAATGCTTTTTGAAAGATATCGCGAGCTTCGTCGCTCTCCCCACGCTGATACTGAATCCGCCCCAATAGCGTCAATCCCTGGGCATGGCCAGGATGATGGCGTAAGCCCTGCTGCAACACATCTGCTGCAGCAGCGTAAAGACCAGCATCAAAATAGGCTCTTGCAAGAGGATAGAATGCGTTAGTCTGAGGCGCATTATCCCACGTTGTCTGCAGATGTTTAAGATCCGTGTGGGACATGCTTTCCTATCCCTCCAGCAGGGAAGAATCGTTTAGTACTCGGGTAAAGATCTGTTCAGGGTCTTCGAGAGGATGCACATCACTTGCTCCAATACCGTGGGCTAACACCATCCGCAAAGTACCGGAGCTCACCTTTTTATCCCGCATCATCGCTGCAACAAACTGCTCTGAAGTAAAACCCTGCGGAACGTGGAAGTCCAGATCACATAGCAATAAAAGTGCATCCAGCCGCGCAACATCCTCAGTTGAACATAATCCCTTTTGTGCGGATATGCGTGCAGCGACCGCCATCCCGATAGCGACCGCCTCACCATGCAGGATAGTTCCATATCCACTCAACTGTTCCAGTGCATGTCCGAAGGTATGACCGAAGTTCAACAGGGCACGCACTGAGTGCTCCGTTTCATCCTGTGCCACAATTGCAGCCTTGATGCTACAGCAGGTTTTAATTGCGTATTCAAGCGCGGCAGGTTCTTTATTTAACAAACGTGATGCATTATGCTCCAGCCAGGAGAAAAATTCAGCGTCAGCAATAACTCCGTATTTAACTACTTCAGCTAATCCGGCTCGGAAATGGCGCTCTTCCAACGTATTGAGGGTTGCAACATCAATGATGACGTTACGCGGTTGATAAAAAGCGCCGATCATGTTTTTGCCCAACGCATGATTAATAGCCGTCTTTCCGCCCACTGAACTGTCCACCTGAGCCAGAAGGGTTGTTGGAATCTGTACGAACGGGATGC
>JAIVHC010000146.1 GCA_020201305.1 Geobacteraceae bacterium | reverse complement strand
CGCATCCAAAGTGTTGGGGGCTCGCCCGGTGTATCCGAGCATCGCATCTGGAGAGCGCAACCTGCGCCAGTACAGAGCCTTTTCATCCACGCGCCGGAGCCCCTCCATTATCAGATTTTGCGTACTCATGGACAGGCGTACAATACTGTCCTGTTCCGGATCTTTGGGAACGAAGTAACAACTACCTGTTTCACTCGTAAAGAGTGCATACACAATGGATTCCACCTGTTGACGCGTGCCAAGCCACAGATCGCGCGCAGCCACAAGTCGGAGTTTGACCAGAAGCTGGCTCAGATTGGTTCCGGCACTCACCTCGGAGCGCGCCCTCTGGAGATCTTTGCGTTTGATCTTCCCCATCTCGCACAGCACCTCGCCCAGATCATCTTCAAAGCGATCACTGGTAGCAAAGATAACCTCTCCATTCTCGAAAAACAGACGTCTGCATCCGTCATTAAGATTCAAATGAAGGATTCCGGTTTTGCGGAACATATTGAAGAACGACAGCACATCAGGAATCCCGATATCGCCCAGGGTTACATGGAAAGTCGGGGCACTGTCCCCCTGCACGCCAAGGAGCACATGCGCGCCAGAGCAGGATTCCACCCGCATTTCCCGGTGCTCCAACTCCGCCACCACGCGCCGGGGCAGGGCAACACGTCCACTGTCATCTACTTCAACTCGATACATAAGCTATTTATTATCCTGCATTGCTTCGCGCACCCACTGCACCAGCCGCTCACCAGTCTCCAGCGTGGGAAGCATCTGTTTTTCCCCGTCCTTGCGCCACGACACCTCGAACGCATCCTCCTTGAGGCCGCGCGCGCCCACGGTAACGCGTAGCGGAATCCCGATCAGATCCGCATCCTTGAACTTGCTCCCCGGGCGTTCATCGCGGTCATCGAGGAGCACCTCAATACCGTTTTCCTGCAGATAGCGGTACAGATCCTCACCGGCACTGGTTACCTCCTCATCCTTGGGATTGAGGAGGGTGATCAACACCTGAAAGGGCGCAATGGGCATGGGGAAGATGATGCCGTTTTTGTCGTGGTTCTGCTCAATGGCTGCAGCGACACTGCGTCCGATACCGATGCCGTAGCATCCCATCACCAGCGGTTCATCTCTGCCTTCCGCATTCAGCACCGTAGCCCCGAGGGCCTCGGAGTATTTGGTACCGAGCTTGAACACATGCCCCACCTCAATACCGCGCCAGCTCTGCAGGGT
>JAIVHC010000033.1 GCA_020201305.1 Geobacteraceae bacterium | reverse complement strand
TTTCAGAAGCAAGGCCGGGGAGCAGCTCAATGGATTTTTCTATTACCAGTCCATCGATCTCGCACAGCACCGCCTCTTCAACCTCCGGATGCTTGACGATCTCGCGGATGCTGCCGCCATCGCCGCCGCCGATAACCAGGACTTTTTTGGGGGCTGGATGGGTAAAGAGTGCCGGGTGTACAATCATGTCGTGGTACACAAATTCATCGCGCTCGGTAACCATTACCAACCCGTCGAGAAGCATCATTCTGCCGAATTCCAGGGTTTCCAGCACATCGAGCTGCTGGTACTCGCTGTTGCCGGAGAACAGGGTCTGGGTGACGCGCATGGTTATGCCAACATTTTCAGAATGTTTTTCCGTGTACCACATTTCCATGGTGTTACTTCCCCTTTGCAGTGTTTGGATTGTCGAATGAGTAAGTTGTATAGAATTTACCATTGCTTGACTTTTTGAGCAAATTATTGAATGTTCGGTGGGTGATATTCAACAATGATGCGATGTGCATATCCGGGCGTATTGTTGGGCATGGGCGTATTGCCATACGCCCCTACGTGTTCGTGTGGTTGGTGAGAGTATTTGCACCAATTTTACTATACAATAGTAGGGGCAACCCCCTGTGGTTGCCCTTGGTTGTTTGTTGCATCGTGCGTTTGTTGCATCGCCACCGCCTGGATGGGCAGGCACAGGGGCCTGCCCCTACGGTAAATGATGCTGTTGGTGCAAGATTGTGCGCCTCAACATGTTGTTTTTCAATTTTTTCTTAAAGGATAGATATATGTCAATACAGATTGAGGATTTCAAGGTCGGTTTCATAGGTGGCGGCAACATGGCCGAAGCAATTATCAAAGGCCTGCTCGCCTCCGGGGTCGCTCCCACTAACATCATGGCCGCGGAACTGCTGGAACAGCGGCGCGATTTCCTACAGCGTGAATACGGCGTTCAGGTTACAGCGGATGCGGCTGCAGTGGTTGAGACCCATACCCATGTGGTTCTCGCGGTTAAACCGCAGGGGGTGGATAAGGCCCTGCGCCCGGTGGCGGAGTGTTTCACCCCCGGACACTGCCTGATCTCCATTCTCGCCGGAGTTTCCACTGCGAGGCTCGAAGGTCTCATCGACGGCCAGGTGCGCGTAATTCGCGCCATGCCGAATACCCCGGCCCTGATCGGTGCCGGTGCGGCGGGTATCTGTCGCGGGCGTCATGCCAACGCCGAGGATGAAGCGTTTGCCCTGCAGTTGTTCGGGGCGGTGGGCTGTGTGGAGGTTGTCACTGAGGCAATGCTCGATGCGGTCACCGGTGTATCCGGCAGTGGCCCGGCCTATGCGTACATGCTGATTGAAGCGATGGCTGAAGGTGGAGTACTGGAGGGTCTGACGCGTGATGCCGCCCTGAGCCTGGCGGCGAACACCGTTGCCGGGGCAGCTCAGATGGTGGTGCAGAGGCAGGGGCACCCGGCTATCCTGCGCGAAAAGGTATGCAGCCCCGGAGGAACCACGGCACGTGCGGTTCATACCCTGGAACGGGGGAATTTCCGCGCCACGGTCATGGATGCAGTAGGTGCCTCCAGCGCGCGTGCACGCGAGCTGCGCTAAAATCCAAGCGCCATTTAATCATCCTCCTCCACCGGCTCCATATCCGCAGCATTTATATTTAGCGCAGAGAATTCGTTAAAACTCAGGGTGCCGGTCATGACATTGGGGATGATGGAGAGAGGACCGTACTGATCCATCCTGATCTGTTCCAGTACATTTTCGAGGCGGATCTCCACCTTTTCTTTGATCACCCGCTGGATGTTGATCTTGGCGTTGCCGTTGTGTTCACCAAGACTGAAATTATTGAGCTCAGCGCGCACTTCCCTATCCAGCTGCGCCAGAATATCCTGGCGCTCCAGGAGGATTTCGAGGCGTTTCCCGTGCGCACCAGGAGAACCTTTGGCCGCAGCCACTTTCTTTTCCAGCGGTCCGATACAGCGCTGGATGAACTCTTTTTGTAGTTTTATGCTCTTCTTCTGCGCCTTCAGAAACGCGAGGCGATCACCCTCAGGAAAATACACCCCGGACGTTAACGCTGTATGTGCCCCGGCAGCCGCACCCACAATCTTCGCCTCGATCCCTTTCAGAGCAACGTACTCCCCCCCACTGATCTGGCCGTTCTTGACCAGGATCGCTTCGGCACTTTTCACGGTGCTGTTGCGGATCTCATTGGCAACGGTAACATCGCCCATACACTCCACATACGCTCCGTTGATATAGCGAGCCTCCAGGTTGCCCGCACATTTGATATAGGCGTGATACTGCCCGGATATCCCCCCTACAGTAATACTCCCACCTGCCTGCAGGTAACAGGAGCCCACCGTGCCTTTTACGTTGATATCTTTTTCACTGCTGATATCAAAATCATCGAGCACATCCCCGGTTATGCTGACATTGCCGGGAAAGGTGATATTGCCGACATGCAGATCCACATCACCGTGGACATTGTAGTCTTCACTCACCGAAATTACCCCGTCGCTGTATTCCGCGCGCCCGGATATCTCGGAAATAACTTCATTGTCTTCGTTCAGATGCACACCGGAGCCGATTTTGACATCGGCAGGGTTACCGGGATGCGCCTCTATGGTTCTGCCGGTAACGGTAATGCCGTCCTGCCCCATCTGCGGCGGGTGTAGTCGGGCTACCTGTTGCTCCGGCGTTATACAGGTAAACAGGTTGAGGGTATACAGATCAACCCGCCCCTCTTCATCTTCCACAAACTCCTGCGGCCCGTCGAAGCCCGAACCCAGACGCACCTTAATCTCAAGCCAGCCATCCTCACCAGCGGCAGGGGGATCCGTATGCGCCACCACCAGGTGTTCCACGGTTTTCCCTTCGCATGCAGCGGCACAGAGTTCCTTGACCTTCTCCATGTCGATCCCCTCGGTGATACGCGCATTCTGCATCAGAGCAAGAACATCCTCCACCTTTATGAGCCCCTTGCCGGAGTCTTTAGGCGCAACACTGGCGAAGCACTCCATCTCATCCGGGGAGAGTGTGAGCTGCAGGGTCCAGCTTTCCCGCTCTTCGAGGGTTACTATCTCGCCGTCCAAGGCAGAAAAAGGGGATACCGGAGCATCCGTATTTTCCTGCTCTGCAGGGGTATTTTCTGATTCTGTTGCCATAGTATCTTTTCGCATCAGGGGAGTATGGTTCGAATCAAGTTACACGTCTGTACTGTCTATCGGCGGCAGGGACAAAATAATTTACTCGTTTAGAGCTAAACGGCTTTTGAACGAAGTGTCATTTCAAGGCAAATGTTACATTTTAAGTACCCTTTCTCACTCATCCACGCAATTGGTCCTGTATAAATATGCACCAAATTCTTCGGCTGGCAAGGGCTTGCTGTACAAGTATCCCTGGCCTGCAAAACACTCCGCCTGAAAAAGAAAGTCACGCTGGGCTTCGGTTTCTATACCCTCCGCAATTACATCCAGTCCGAGTTCATGCGCCAGACTGATAATGGCGCGCGGCAGAGTGCCACCCCCCTGCTCTTTGTCGGCATCAATATTGTTGACAAAGGAGCGGTCGATTTTGAGCTTATGCAGCGGGAAGCGGTGCAGATGGCCAAGAGATGAATACCCGGTGCCAAAGTCATCGATGGCAAGGGACACTCCGCCGCTGTTCAAATCGTGCATCTGCGCAATGGCGAGGGCAGTATCGAGCATCAGGGAAGTTTCGGTTATCTCTACTTCCAGAGTAGCGGGATTTAGATTGTAGCGTGCTCCGGCGTTGAGTATTTCCTCCGCCAGGTGTCTGTTCTGCAGCTGATGTGGGGATACGTTAACTGCAATTTTCAGCTCCGGGTAGCCTTCATTCTGCCATATCCCGATCTGCCGGCATGCTTCGTCCACTACCCAGGCGCCGATTTCGTGAATCAAACCGATCTCTTCGGCGAGGCTGATAAACTCAAAAGGGGAGATAAGCCCTTTCTCCGGATGTTGCCAGCGCACCAGGGCTTCGCACCCGGTCACCATCCCGGTACGCATATCCACCTGAGGTTGATAGTGCAGAACAAGCTCCTTGCGGCCCACCGCATGGCGTAGCGCACCTTCCAAACTCAGGCGCTGCTCCACGCGCTGGTGCATATCCGGAGTGAAGAACTGATAACAGTTGCGTCCACGTTCCTTGGCGCGATACATGGCGGTATCCGCATAGCGGATCAGCTTATTCACATCGCTGCTGTCATCAGGAGCAATACTGATCCCGATACTTACGGTGGCACTGATCTCAAAGCCCTCAATGGTAAACGGCTCGCCGATGCTTTGCATAACTTTATCCACAAGGGCGACAATGTCCACCATGGTTGCCACATTCTCTATCTGGAGTAAAAATTCATCTGCTCCAAAGCGTGCAACACTCGCATTATCCCCCAATACATTTTCTATGCGGCGCGCAAACAGCACCAGCACCTGATCCCCCACCACGTGTCCCAGGGCGTCATTGATATGCTTGAACAGATCAAGATCGATAAACATAAGTGCGGCCTGCTTGTTGTTGCGCCGCGCACGCTGGATCGCCCCCTGGAGACGTTCCGTTGCCAAGGAGCGGTTCGGCAGACCGGTGAGTTCATCGTAAAAGGCCTGATGGCGCAGGCGCTCTTCCGCCTCCTTTCGCTCACTGATGTCGCGTATAATCGCCTGCAGCATCCGCTGTCCGTCGTCCTCAATCCAACCGGCGCTGATTTCCACCGGAAACTCTTCGGTATCGGCACCATGGTTAAAGCATTCGAACTTTATCCCCCCGCCACTTTCGAGTTGAAGGAGCATTGCCGACCATTCCGAGGGCTCTACGTCACACAGGTCGCGGATATTCATGGCTCGCAGGGTATGAAGGGGATAAGCGTAGGTATCCAGAGCGCGCTCGTTGGCATCGACAATAGTACCGCTACTATCACACAGCAGGATGATATCGTTGGCGTGGCGGCTCAGATTATCCAGGCGCTGTAACAACGCATCGTTTTTGCGCTCGTGGCGCAGGATCTGATTGCGAAAGCGATAGGCATGCTGGCGCCACCACATCAGGATTAAGAGGCCAGTTAGGGCAATCACGCTTGCCGCACCACCACCCGCGTAAATGGCGGTATGCTTCAGCGGTGCCAGCACCTCCGCTTCGTCAATCTTGGTAACCAGAGTCCACGGGGTATCCGGTATGG
>JAIVHC010000154.1 GCA_020201305.1 Geobacteraceae bacterium | reverse complement strand
TCGTAGCATACTTTATGGATCCGGCGCATAATGTGGCGCAGGCGCTCCTCGGTGTATTCGAAATCCCAGGAGTCACGGCTGGCGTTCTGCTGCATCTCCAGCGCGCTGGTGGCAACCCCGCCCGCATTGGCGGCTTTACCCGGTCCATAGAAGATCTTGGCATCGAGGAAAACCCGGATCCCTTCCGGGGTGGTGGGCATGTTTGCCCCTTCGCCAACGGCAATACAGCCGTTTTTCACCAGTATGGTTGCATCCTTGCCGTTGATCTCGTTCTGGGTTGCGGAGGGCATGGCCACATCACAAGGGATTTCCCAGATATTGCCCTTGGCCACATACTTGGCTTCGGGGTAGTAATTGGCGTAGTCCTTGATGCGGCGGCGCTCAATTTCCTTGATCCGCTGTACCAGTTCGAGGTCGATCCCGGCTTCATGGTAGATGTAGCCACCGGAGTCGGAGCACGCTATGACCGTTCCGCCGAGTTGATTGATCTTCTCGATGGTGTAGACGGCTACGTTGCCACTGCCGGAGACGATGCATTTTTTCCCCTCAAGAGAGTCGTTGCGCACCTTGAGCATCTCTTCGACAAAGAAGGCTGCGCCGTATCCGGTAGCTTCGGTGCGTACCAGCGACCCGCCCCAGTCGAGCCCTTTGCCGGTGAGAACCCCGGATTCCCAGCGGTTGGTGATGCGCTTGTACTGGCCGAACATGTAGCCGACCTCACGCCCACTGACGCCGATATCTCCGGCAGGTACATCCGTGTGCTCGCCGATATGGCGATAGAGCTCGGTCATGAAGCTCTGGCAGAAACGCATAACTTCGTTGTCAGATTTGCCTTTCGGGTCGAAGTCTGAACCCCCTTTGCCACCACCGATAGGCAAACCTGTGAGGGCATTTTTGAAGATCTGCTCGAAGCCGAGAAACTTTACAATCCCGAGATATACCGAAGGGTGGAAGCGCAGGCCCCCCTTGTAGGGTCCCAGGGCGCTGTTGAACTCGACACGAAAGCCACGATTGATGTGCACATTGCCATCATCGTCGAGCCAGGGAACACGGAAGATAATCTGGCGTTCCGGCTCGCAGATACGTTCTATAATACGGTGGTCGGCAAATTCGGGATGTTTTACCAGTACCGGTCCCAGAGACTCCAGAACTTCCAGGACTGCCTGGTGAAATTCGGTTTCTCCAGGGTTGCGGTTGAGCACTTCCTGGTAGATAGGCTTAATTTTTTCGTCAAGTTGAATACCCATGCTCTTTACTCCTTATGGATTGTTAGTGATATGGCTGGCAGTTTTTTTGCCTAATTTTTTTGGTTTTATCCCCATCACCCGACAATTGAGGGGCAAATACTTAAAAAAACATTAAGCGAAGCCAACTTTAAGTGAGTTGCTGTGTAACTTGGTGTGTTGTGTGTTGACGTTATAAATTTAGGGGCTTTAATGAACTGGAGGAAAACTAAAAGGTGGGGGCTCCCCGGGATCCTCTGAATATCGAAAACCCCGGGGAGAACAACTGCATAGTATCTATCGAACAGACTAATTATCTATCTGCTTTAGTAATTTGTAATATTCGCTATCCGTTGAGAGGATGACGCGATTATTTTCACCTATGGTAGTGCCGTACGACTCCAGGGTGCGCACGTAGTTGTAAAAGGCTGGATCCTGATTGTAGGCTTCGGCATATATAGCTGCGGCTTTTGCATCAGCGGCACCTTTAAGCTGAATTGCTTTCTGGTATGCCTCTGATTCAATCGATTTGAGTTCCTTACGCATCTGCCCCAGGATATCGGCTTTTTCCCCTTCCCCTTCGGAGCGATACTCCGCCGCTACTTTCTGACGTTCGGATATCATACGTTCGAATACGCGTTGACGTACCTGATCGACATAGTTGATGCGCTTGATCTTGACGTCGATGAGATCAATACCGTACTCGGGGGTGTCTTCGCGTGCTTTTTCAAGGACATAATCCATAATCTTGTCGCGCCCGATGGAATGCCCTTCATCCTCTTTCTTTTCGTCAAATTCATCAGAACTGATGCTGAGATTGCCGGCGTAATCTACACTACGCACTACATCCACAAGACGGTGCGCGGAAATCTGATCCCGGGCAACAGAATCTATGATGTCATCCAGGCGACTTTGTGCATTCTGTTCCGTTGCTACAGAGGTGAAGAACAGCAGTGGATCGGCAATGCGCCAGCGCGCGGTTGTGTCAACCCAGATATACTTTTTGTCGCTCGTGGGAATCTGATTCGGATCAGCATCCCAGTTCAGGATACGATTGGAAAAAGTGTGTACCTTCTGCACAAAGGGAATCTTGAAGTGGAGTCCGGCATGGCGTACATCTCCTACCGGTTTTCCAAACTGGGTTACAATAGCCTGGGTGGCTTCATTGACTATAAAGAATGAATTGGCCGCGATTACTAAGAGAATAATCAGTGGGATAATCAGTTTTTTCATTGGCCACCTCCGCTAAGTGAGCCTTTGCCCAGGGGAAGCAGGGGCATGACACCGGATTGATCTGAGTCGATGATATAAAGTTCTTTTATCTCAGGCAAAACTTGCTCCATCCTTTCCAGGTATAGACGTTTTTTGGTTACTTCCGGGGCCTTGGCGTATTCTCGGAGGAGATCCTTAAAGCGCTGTGCCTCACCGGTGGCGCGGTTGATCCGTGCCAGGGCGTAGCCTTCCGCATCCAGAATTTTACTCCGTGCTACCCCGCGTGCTTTGGGAACCTCGCGGTTGTACTGTTCCCGTGCCTGAAATATCAGGCTTTCACGTTGTTGTTCCGCTTCGTTGACTTCATTAAATGCACCCCTTACTTCCTTGGGTGGATTTACATCCTGAAATTTTACTGTCACCAGCCGGATCCCGATATCGTAGTAGTCAAAGATGGCCTGTAGTTCTTTTTGCACCTCGATTGCGAGGCGCTCACGATCAGTGGTCAGAACATCGGTAACCTTCGAATTCCCGATGACAATGCGGAGCATGGCTTCAGATAGATCCCGAATCGTAGCGCTGGGGTCTGCAATGTTGAAGAGGAACTTAACCGGATCCATGATCTGGTACTGGACGACCCACTCCAGATCGGTAACGTTGAGATCGCCGGTGAGAATTAGAGACTCATCGTCGTACTCACGTGAGCTGTAGGAAGAGCGTACATCTGCACGACTGGTACGGAAGCCGAATTCCTCTTTGAGGACGCGTCCGGTTTTAACCGGAATAACCTGATCGATGCCGAAGGGCAGTTTCATGTGCAGGCCTGGAGTCGCTGTGCCAATGTTTTTCCCCAGACGCAGAATCACGCCGGTTTCCTCAGTATCAACTTTGTAGAACGCGCTCTGCGCCCCGAACAGTACAAGGGCCACAACTACGATTCCCATAATCAACTTTTTCGGGGGGCCGCCGGTGGACTTGAACTTTTTTACAATGGCTTCCAGGGCCTGCTCCAACGGGTCCTGGCGTGGTTGCCACGGATTTTGTGACATGTATTTCTCCTCTGTGCTCGGTTTATATTAATGACATCACTGATGTCACTGCTGCCGGGCAACTCCCGGTGTTATCCTACTTCGTTATAGATGCGCTTGCGGAATTCTGCTCCCAGTTCTGTTGCGACTGCGGCGCACGCTTCGATATCCACGCCGGGTACAGTGACGGCGGATGCGGTTACGTTGGGGATGTATTTGGTTGCTTTGTAGATAAAATCTTTAACTCCGTTGTATCCGTCAAGGTCGAATTCAGAGCGGCATAGACGCTGGTATTCTTCCGCGCTGGAGGCATTGAGAGAAACTGAGATTGAATCCACCAGCCCCTCGAGTTCCGGGAGTACGTTGCGCCCATGTACCAGATTGGCCTGGCCATCGGTGTTGATACGCACCTTTACCCCGTGCTGTTTCAACCAGCGTGCCACCTCAATTACGCAATCGAGACGCAGAAGAGGTTCCCCGTAACCACAGAACACTACCTCCTCATACCCCTGCGGGCTACCGATAGCATCGATAATTTCCTGCACATCCGGTTCGTGATCGAGTTTAAGCTGATGCCCTTTAACTTTAAAGTCTTGGAATTTGGTGCAAAAGGTACAGCTGTTGGTGCAGCGGTTGGTGATATTGAGATACAGGGAATTGCGGATGCGGTACGCTATTTTTACCGCTTGATCCACCTGTCCGACCCCGAAGAGTTCAAAGGCGTTGAGGCTGGTGATACGCGCAATATCGTGCAGGGTCAGGCCGCGCAATTCAGCTATTTTGTCTGCGGTTTCCGTGGTGTATGCGGGTTCGTTGCGCTTGCCGCGCTTCGACTGCGGTGCCATGTAGGGGCAGTCGGTCTCCACCAGGATCCGCTCCAGGGGGATATTGCGGATTACATCACGCAATATCTCATTTTTGGGGTAGGTGATATTGCCGGTAAAAGAGATGTGAAAGCCGAGATCTACGCAGGCGTTAGCCATCTCCACATCAGCGCTGAAGCAGTGAAGAACCCCTCCGCATTCATGCGCATTTTCAGCGCGCATTATGTCGAGTATATCTGCATGTGCATCGCGATCATGAATGATCAGGGGTTTGCCACATTCTTTAGCCAGGTGAATCTGCCTGCGGAACGCTTCGAGCTGTTGTTCTCGCGCTGAGCGATTCCTGAAGAAGTCAAGGCCGGTTTCACCAATGGCTACGACAGCATCAGATTGTGCCAGGGCACGTAATTCTTCTATCACCTCCGGGGTGAGGTCGGAAGCATCGTGCGGGTGTACCCCGACGCTCGCATATATTCGGGGTAAGCGTGACGAAGATCCGTTCGTTTCTGAATCCTTAGCGAGACGCACGCTTGCGCGCGAGCTATCCAGATCGCATCCCACGGTGATTATGCTGCGTACGCCTGCATCTACAGCTCTTTTCAGAACAAGATCTAGATCCTCGGCAAAGCGGGATCCATCAAGATGGGCATGGGTGTCAACCAGGGACGGTTGTTTTGTGTGCATATACTTCTAACTCCGCGGATCAGATATAAAGCCGGGCGTGATGTGCGCCCGGTACAGGTTTTAGCATTGGGTTAGCTTTGGGTCAATGCGTGGGAACATGGGGGGAGCCTTCTTGATGGTAGAGCCGGGTTCAATCTGGCCCCAAGCACTCAGATTTTCCAACCCCTCGGTTGCGCTCAGGCCCAGGGTCTCTTTAATCTTATCGCCCGTGTCTGGCATGAACGGCTCAATGCTCAGTCCTACAAGACGGATCGTTTCAATGAGATTGTACATCACTGTGCCCAGACGCTCGTGCTGACTTTCGTCCTTGGCCAGGGTCCAGGGAGCATTGGTGTCAATGTAGCGATTTGCGGCGCTGATGATTTCCCAGATGCTTGTAAGAGCTTTGTTGAATGCAAGAGCATCCATATGCTTATCCACTGTCTCCATGCGCTCACGACACAGCTCGACCAGAGCTTCATCCTCTTCGTTACAACTCTGCGCCGCAGGGAGAATTCCATCAAAGTACTTGTTAACCATGGCTGTGCAGCGGCTGAGAAGATTTCCCAGGTCGTTAGCGAGGTCAGAATTGATGCGGTTGACCAGGGATGAGTGGGAGAAATCGCCATCGAGACCAAACGGAACTTCGCGCAACAGAAAATAGCGAATGGGGTCAATGCCGTATTTTTCTACCAGCATGTTGGGTTCCACTACATTTTGCATGCTCTTGCTCATTTTTTTCCCTTCAACGGTCCACCACCCGTGCGCAAACACTTTTTTGGGTAAAGGCAGCCCCGCAGCAAGGAGAAACGTAGGCCAGTACACTGTGTGAAAACGGAGAATGTCTTTGCCGATTACGTGCACATCGGCAGGCCAGAATTTGGCAAAATTCCCTTTTGCGTCATCAGGGTATCCCAGTGCGGTGATGTAATTACTCAGCGCATCGAACCATACATATAGTACATGTTTGTCGTCGTCGGGAACTTTGATGCCCCAGGAAAAGCTGGTTCTGGAGATGGAGAGGTCGCGCAACCCTTCGCGCACAAAGCTGAGAACTTCGTTGCGTCGTGAACGCGGCTGTATAAAGTCCGGGTTGGCTTCAATGTGCTCCAGTAACTGCTGCTGGTATTTGCTCATGCGGAAGAAGTATGATTCTTCCTGCAGCTTTTCTGTAGGACGCCCACAGTCAGGGCAACAGCCATCGATCAGGTTGGTCTCGGTCCAGAAGGTTTCGCAGGGGGTGCAGTACCAGTCTTCATATGTGCCGAGAAAAATATCCCCCTGCTCTTTAAGATGAAGGAACAGCTTTTGTACGCCTTTGGCGTGACGCTGCTGGGTGGTGCGGATAAAATCGGTATTTTCTATATTGAGCTTTTCCCAGAGTGCCTGGAAGCGTGGCATTACCCGATCTGCAAGTTCAATTGGCGTTTCGCCGTTGGCGAGCGCGGCTTTTTCCACCTTTTGTCCATGCTCATCGGTGCCGGTGAGGAAAAACACCTCAAATCCGCGGGAACGCTTGTAGCGTGCCAGAACGTCGCACGCGAGAGTGGTATAGGCGTGCCCGATATGCGGTACGTCGTTGACATAGTAGATGGGGGTTGTGATGTAAAATGTGTTTGGCATGCGATCTCCTGCTATGTTTTCGGCTTCGGTTTCGGCCGGCGTTTATTGCGACGACGTGGTGGTCTTCTTTTCTGGTTTTTCTGCTCCTGAGGTTTTTCTCCTTTGCCCGGTGCGGGGGCTGAGTCACCCTTGGGTTCGGCAGAAGAGGGCGAGGCAGGTTTATCCTCCGGGGCAGGGTTTTGCGCCTGTTTGGAAGGAGGACGTTGTTTCTGACGTCCCCGCCGGGAGCCTGGCCTGTTCTTCTTCCCTTGAGGATGCGAAGGCTTGCTTTTATCGCCATCTACTTCAGGACCGCTTTCTTCAGGACGGGGCTCGGCCTGAGACGCTTTGGTGTGCACGGTAATACGGTTGGCACGGGATGAGGTTTTCCCCCCTCGGCTCTTGCGCTCCGCCGTTTGAGTACCAGGGGGGTGTTGTTCCTGCTTCCCGCTTTGGTTCGCAATGCCTTTGCCCCGGTTGAGTGAATCTATGGAGACTTCGAAATTTTTCCCCTCCAGGCGCAGCGTGACACGCTGGGCCAGGATATTGACAGCAACAACAGTGGCTTCCTGGCCTTCGTATTGTACTTTGCGCCCGGTTTTGGGAAGATTTTTCGCCATGCTGCAGTAGGTTTCGTATTCGTACCCAAGACAGCACAGGAGGCGTCCGCACTGTCCGGATATTTTACTCGGGTTAAGGGCCAGGCCCTGTTGTTTAGCCATTTTTACGGACACAGGCTGGAATTCGGTGATAAAGGTGGAGCAGCAGAGTTCTCGTCCGCAGATGCCCAGACCGCCAATGAGCTTGGCTTCATCTCGTACGCCAATCTGGCGCATTTCAATGCGGGTATGAAAGTGGTGGGCCAGGTCTTTAACCAATTCCCTGAAGTCGATGCGGCTTTCTGCGGTAAAGTGAAACAAGATTTTGGAGCCGTCGAACAGGTAGTCAGCCTTGACAAGATTCATGGGCAGGTTGCGTTTTTTTATCCGTTCAGTACAAAATGCGAATGCCTCATCTTCCTTGGCACGGCTGATGCGGGTCATGTTGATGTCTGCTTCCGTGGCAAGGCGGAGCACCTTTTTCAGTTCCTGGGGACGTTTTCCAATATCCACAAGATTGCGCGGGTCGCGCACTACCGTACCCAGGGCTCGCCCGCGGCTGGTCTCTACTACCACCTGATCATGGCATTTAAGTTCGATCCCGTTGGTGTCAAAGTCATATTGTTTACCCGCATTACGGAATTTTACCGTAACAACAACAGACTCTTTTCCCGCGCTCCCGGGTTCTTTTTCAGCCGAGAGGTGATCTTCGGGATGCTTCCCGGTTTCCTTATCGTTTTCAGTGCTCTGGGCTTTATTCTGTTTTTCTATTTCATTGTTCTGCATATATAATTCGATATCGTAAAGTTAAAGTATGAGGTTAATTATGCTGCCTGATTCTCTGTTTTTATTGAGAAAAATTACACCTTTCATAGTGCAAGGGCGACACAATTTTTCCGTGTTCAGAAAACAACGCAGATGCGTATAATTTTCTGAGACTGAATAATGCGCCCATGGTAACGTATTCGCCAGAAGCAGGCAACGTTATGTTGCTGCTTGCTCCGTATTTAACTCTTCCGGGGTGCCTGAAAGACCAGGCGCGAGAGTAGCCATTCCATGGCTAAAAGAGGATTGACATTGTGTTGCAGGTAAGTGCGACACTGTAAAATAGCATCGAGCATGGCAGAGGCGCATGTCGGAGAACAGCGGGAACTCAAATGACGCAGTTCCTGTTCCAGATCTGTATTGACTACCAAGGCTCCGGAAGCTCGTGATGCTAGAATAAACAAGTCGCGATAGCAGCTGATGAGAATATCGGTTACTGCCTCAGCATATTCTCTATCCGGAGCCAGTGTAGGGGCAAGTTCGAGCATGGGGAGCACAGAAGCAGGGTTGAGACGCGCGATGGCGGTGAAGATTTCGCGCCGTGTATTGAGGTAAAAATCGCGGTCAGCGCCAAATGCCTTGCTCAGGCTGCCTTGGGCGAGCGCCGCCAGAATATTGCGTTCCACTTCATCGTCCACCTGGGTGCGCAACACCTTTTCAATCTCTGCATTACTTAAATGTGAAAAAGGGAGTGTCTGACATCTGGATCGGATCGTACTCGGGAGGGTATGCGGGTGCGCACTCAGGAGGACGAAAATTGTTCCGTTCGGAGGCTCTTCCAGAGTTTTCAGCAGAGCATTGGCTGCCCCCGGATGCATACGTTCCGCCTGATCAATGAGGACGAAATGGCGTGGCGCTTCCAGGGGGCGAAAAGCGAGGTTTTTCTGCAGGGTACGGATCTGTTCAATCTTGATAAACTGCCCGTTTGTTTCAAGTAGATGAAGATCCGGGTGGTTGTTGTGGTCGATGCGCCTACAGGCGTTACAGTTTCCGCACCCTTTCCCTTCGTGGCAGAACACCATGCGCGCCAGCGCCAATGCCATGAGGCGTTTGCCGATTCCCTCAATTCCGCTGAATAGATACGCGTGCGCAAGTTTATCGCTTGAAAATGCGTGACGCAAAAGTTTTTTCTGTTGCTCGTGCCCGATAATATTCCCGAAAGTCATGGGTTTAACCTGCTGAGTTCGAGATGCTGTGCTACTACTTTGAGAATACGCTCAGTTACCTGGTCAAAGCTGGCATCGGCATCAATACGTTTGATGCGCTGTGGGTTCTCTGTCTGCAGTTGGGCATAGCCGTGTTGCACCCTGGAGTGAAACAGGAGCGATTCCTGGTCGAAGCGCGCTTCTGCTCTTGAGTCCTGCGCGTGGTTACGCTGCAGAGCGCGCTTTATCCCCACTTCAACTGGCAGATCCAGCCACAGGGTGAGTCCGGGCTCAATCCCTGCGCACGCAAGCTGTGCCAGTGTTTTAATAGTTCCAAGCTCCAATCCACGTGCGTAACCCTGGTAAGCCATGGTTGCATCAGTAAAGCGATCGCAGATAACCACTTTGCCCGCTTCGAGTTCCGGGCGTATAACCTCCTCAACGTGTTGTGCCCTTGCCGCCGCATACAGGAGTAATTCAGCCGTGGGCACCATGTGGGTATGATAGGGATCAAGGAGGATGGAGCGGATTTTATCCGCAATGGCGCAGCCGCCCGGCTCGCGCGTAAGCAGAGCCGGAATATCTTTCGTCTGGAGTGCAGCGTGTAAACGTTTGATTTGAGAGGTTTTGCCGCACCCCTCAATCCCTTCTAGGGTAATAAAATTATGCATTAATGGGCAATCCGTGTGTATGTTCTTACTCGGTTATTCAATTGAAGTACATATTGTGTGGTGCGTGAGAAGAGGTCATTATAGATTTCATGCCGGATGAATCAAGGTGAAAATTGTGGGGCGCAACCATGCTGGCACATGGCATCCGAATATAAAAGTTACCCTGAATAGCATAGGGTGCATGTTTTTCTGATGCGTTATGCTTCATGTCACGGTATGGTAACCGATTTGGATGTAGAAGTGTTGAAGTGTTTTTCGCTTGGAACGGTATTTTAACTTATGCAGAACTCCTCTGAATCAAATGCACCAAAACAGCACTCCATACTCGCACAGCTGGAGGAGAAACTGGGGTATCGCTTTGCCTCCAGGGAGTTTCTCAAGAAGGCGTTGGTACACAAATCTTTTGCCAACGAGAAACTTGGAGATCCGGCTGCATCGAATGAGCGCCTTGAATTTCTCGGTGATGCAGTTCTGGATGTGGTGGTTGCAAAACATTTGTTCGCACGCTATCCGGATCTACCGGAGGGAGAGTTGTCGCGCGTGCGCTCGGAGTTGGTGAGTGCCCCGGCTCTCGCGGCGATGGCGCGCGCGCTTCAGCTGGGAGAGTATTTGTGCCTGGGCCGCGGGGAAGAGCACAGCGGCGGAAGAGATAAAGATAATATCCTCGCTGATGCCATCGAAGCAATCTTTGGGGCGGTGTTTCTCGATTCCGGTCTGGATGAAGCAGACAAGGTAATTATTGCGCTACTGGACGATGATGCTGTTGCGGATGTACAGCGCGAATCCCACGATTATAAAACCCGTTTGCAGGAAGAGGTGCAGGCGCGTTTCGGCGTCGGCCCCGAATATGTATTGTGCGATCAGAGCGGGCCGGATCACGATCGGATATATCTGGTGCAGGTACATTGTGACGGGCTTGAATTAGGAAGTGGGAGAGGGAAAAGCAAAAAAGCAGCACAGCAAAAGGCAGCGTTGGCAGCGTTGGAAAAAATAGGGCTTGAGACTGAATTAGATCTGGAGAATAACTCGAAAAATGATAGAAAATAGCGAACAAATGGAACGCCGGTGCGGATTTGTATCTATTGTGGGACGTCCCAATGTGGGTAAATCGACCCTGCTGAATAAAATCCTCGGGCAGAAGATCGCCATTACCGCGAATAAACCCCAGACCACCAGAAACCGGGTCCTGGGTATTCGTACTACAGAAACAGCACAGACCTTGTTCCTTGACACTCCGGGGATTCACAAGGCGCGCGGGAAGCTCAATCAATATATGGTGGATCAGGCTCTCTCAGCGTGCAGTGGCGTGGATGTTGTACTTCTGGTTACCGATGCGGCTCAGCCGGGCAAAAGTGATGATTTTATTCTGCAGATTCTTGCCAAAAATCAGATCCCTGTGGTTCTGCTGATAAACAAAATAGACTGTATTGATAAAGCTGAACTGCTTCCCTTAATGGCGCACTATAGTAATTCCTTTGATTTCGCTGCGATTATCCCCATCTGCGCTGAAGATGGCAGCGGTGTCGAGGATATGCTGCGACAAGTAGAGGAGATGTTACCCCCGGGGCCCATGCTCTATCCCGAAGATGCGGTTACCGATGTGCCTGAACGCTTCATCGTGGCGGAGATGATCCGCGAAAAAGTACTGCGGCGAACGCGCCAGGAGTTGCCCTACGGGGTGGCGGTCGAAGTGGAAAGTTTTACCGAGCGTGCACGCGATGGACTGATTTCCATTCAGGCGGTGATTTACGTCGGACGTGATGCACACAAGCGTATTCTGGTAGGTAAGGGTGGAAGTATGATCCGCACTCTGGGTACCGATGCGCGCCACGAAATTGAACGCTTTCTTGACACCAAGGTATATCTTGAACTGTTTGTAAAAGTGAAGAAAAACTGGATGGAGTCGGATCGCGCCCTGCGGGAACTGGGATATAACTAGAGAGGAAGTAAACGCTGTTAATTTTATAAGCGTAACGTATCTTCCTCATATCAGGTAAAATTACAAGCTAAAAGAAAGAGGACATTTCATGTCTGTAGTAGCCATTGTCGGACGCCCCAACGTGGGCAAATCGACCCTGTTTAACCGTATCCTCGGGCAGCGCAAAGCCATTGTGGAAGACATTGCCGGTGTTACGCGTGATCGTAACTATGCCGCAGTTAACCGTTTTGACAAACCTTTTACTCTTATCGACACAGGCGGCTTTGAACCAGCGAGCACCGATCGGATGCTGGCACAGATGCGCGAGCAGTCGCAACTCGCGATAGAGGAAGCCGATATTATCCTGTTTCTTCTCGATGGACGTGAGGGGCTTACCTCCTCAGACCAGGAAGTGGCGCAGCTGTTGCGGCGTGTGCAAAAGCCGGTGCTGTATGTGGTCAATAAAGTGGATGGTCCGAAGCAGGAGGATGAAGCGACAGAATTCTATGCCCTGGGGATCGATCACTTTTATTCGGTTTCGGCAGAGCACGGCCGCGGAATCAGCGACCTGACTGCCGACATGCAGAACTTGATCCCGGAGCACCGCGGCGAAGATGAAGAAGAGCGTGAAATCCGCCTTGCGGTAATCGGACGCCCCAATGTGGGTAAATCCTCCATTGTCAATCGCATGCTCGGCTACGAGCGGGTAGTTGCCAATCCCATCGCCGGTACCACACGTGACAGCGTTGACACCCCTTTTGTATACAATAAACAGAAGTACCTTCTTATCGATACAGCAGGGATCCGGCGCCGCGGGCGGGTGAGCCAGAAGTTGGAGAAGTTTTCCATCGTACACGCCCTGAAAGGGATGGACCGCGCGCATGTGGTGATGCTGGTCATTGACGCTGAAGCAGGCATCATCGATCAGGATATCACCATAGCCGGATATGCCTATGACAGAGGACGCGCCATAGTACTGGTAGTGAATAAGTGGGATACCCTTGAAAAAGATAACTCTTCAGTGAAAAACTTCACCGAAGAGATTCGGCGGAAGTTTAAATTTTTAAGTTTTGCCCCCATCGTGTTTGTTTCGGCCCTTACTGGCCAGCGTGTGGCTAAAATCATGGAAACCGTAGCTGAGGTTGCGTATCAGTTCAATCGCAAGATCAGCACCTCTGAGCTCAATAAAGTCCTTCAGGCTGCAGAAGAGGCGCACCAGCCCGCTATGTACCACGGTAAGCGGGTGAAGTTTTTCTATATAACACAGACCGCAGTACGCCCTCCCACCTTTACCATATTTGTGAACAAGTCGGACGGGGTGCATTTTTCCTATCGCCGCTATCTGGCAAATAAGATCCGCGCGCCCTTCGGTTTTACCGGTTGCCCCATACGTATCAACTATCGCGATCGGGAACGTTGATTTGTTTTGCACCTTGCAAACTTTTGTTTTTTCTTAAAGCAAAACAGCTATACATTGCCGATTGCGTGCTGAGATTTCGGAAGTTTTGTGTTACAGTTTTTGGGTAATAATTAAGACTCAAACAATATAAGGGACTGTGCCCGCTGATTGCTGATGAGTGGATTTAAGGAGGGTTGGGGTGAGTAAAAAAACTATTCTTGTAGTTGAGGATGAAGAGAGCTTGCTCAAACTGGAAAGTATTCTTCTAACTTCTAAAGGGTTTGAGGTGATAGGGGCAGCCAATGGAAGCATTGCCCTGGACATTTTGGCAAAGGAGAAGGTGGATCTGGTGCTGCTTGATATCATGCTGCCGGAGATAGATGGGTTTGAGGTGTGTCGCCGAATCAAGAATAATCCGGAGACAAAGGATCTGCCGGTTATCATGCTCACCGCCAAAAAGAGCCAGGAGGACCTGTCCCACGGAGATGAAGTGGGGGCGGACTGGTACGTGACCAAACCGTTCAAATCTGCCAAGGTCATCGAGACCATCGAACGTTTTCTGTTTTAGGCTTCCAGGAATCTGTCGGGCTTTACGGATCGAAGCTGTGGCACCGCATCTTATAGCATCGAGGTGATGCGGCGCACTTGACATTGTAGTTCATTCGATGCTATACGCATTCACCTTACATGAATTACATGAGGTGATTTTTTATATCAGGAGGCACTCTTGGCTAAAGAAGAAGCAATTGAGGTAGAAGGCACCGTTATCGAGCCGTTGCCCAATGCCATGTTCCGGGTGAAACTGGATAACGACCATATCGTACTGGCGCATATTTCCGGAAAGATGCGCAAATTTTATATCCGTATTTTGCCTGGTGATCGGGTTACGGTTGAACTTTCTCCGTATGATCTGACCCGGGGTCGGATTACATACCGGGAAAAGTAGGACGTATTACGAGCGCTAATCCCCTGATGCCGTGCCAGCATATTTGCAGATTTTGGCACACAAAGGGGGAATTTTGGTGTCTATAGCATAAAGCCGGCTGATGCCGGCTTTTTAATTTGATCCGCAAACGGGTTTGCACAACCCACGACACGGAGGCGACAGAAGCGTGATGGAAGAAAGTTACAGCCCCGCACAAATTGAGCAGAAATGGCAGCAGCGCTGGGATGAGACTGCTCAATATAAAGCTGAACCCCGCGATGATCGAGAAAAATACTACGTTCTGGAGATGTTTCCCTATCCCTCCGGACGAATCCACATGGGGCATGTGCGTAACTATTCCATTGGTGATGTAGTCGCGCGCTTCAAACGTTTGCAGGGGTTCAATGTTCTCCATCCCATGGGGTGGGACGCTTTCGGAATGCCGGCTGAAAATGCTGCTATCCAGCACGGTACCCACCCGGCAAAGTGGACCATTGAAAATATAGCCAACATGCGCAAACAGTTGAAAAAAATGGGACTCTCCTACGATTGGGAGCGAGAGTTTGCCACCTGTGATGCTGATTACTACCGCTGGGAACAGCTCATGTTCCTGCAGATGTTTGACAAGGGCCTGGCGTATAAAAAAAGCTCAAGCGTAAATTGGTGTGAATCTTGTCAGACGGTACTCGCCAACGAGCAGGTTGAAGATGAATGCTGCTGGCGCTGCGGTACCGAGGTTAGCGATAAAGAGCTGGATCAGTGGTTTTTTAAAATTACTGCCTATGCAGATGAGTTGCTTGAAGACACCTATAATCTCCCCGGTTGGCCCGAATCGGTACTTACCATGCAGCGTAACTGGATCGGGCGCAGTACCGGATGCGAAATCAATTTCAAAACAGAGGACGGCGCGGAAACAATTTCGGTATTTACCACGCGTCAGGATACCGTGTTTGGCGCTACCTTCATGAGTCTCGCCCCTGAGCATCCGCTGGCGCAGAAACTCACTACCGCAGAGCAGAAGGAAGATGTTGACGGTTTTATTGCCAAGGTGAAAAAGCAGGATAAAAAGAAGCGCACCAGTGAAGATTTTGAAAAGGAAGGTGTGTTTACCGGCACCTACTGTATAAACCCGGTGAGTGGGTGCAAGATGCCGATATATCTGGCTAACTTTGTCCTCATGGACTACGGTACCGGTGCAGTTATGGCGGTTCCGACCCACGATCAGCGTGATTTTGACTTTGCACGTAAATACGATATTCCCATGGTTGTGGTGGTGAGCCCCGAAGGTGAGGAACTAAATGCCGAGGATATGTCCGAAGCCTGGACTGCCCCGGGTGTGATGGTCAACTCTGCTCAGTTTAATGGCCTCGATAACGAAAGCGCCAAAGAAAAAATTGCGGATTACCTGGAAGAGCAGGGTTTCGGTACTAAAAGTATCAACTACCGTCTGCGCGATTGGGGTGTGTCGCGCCAGCGCTATTGGGGAACCCCCATCCCGATTGTATACTGCGATAGTTGTGGTCCGGTTCCGGTAAAGGCAGAGGATCTGCCTGTGGTACTGCCGCGCGATGTCGAGTTCAAAGGTGAGGGAGGGAGCCCGCTCGCACAGCACGCGGCGTTCTATGAAACCACCTGTCCCAAATGTGGTGCCCCGGCACGGCGTGAAACAGACACCTTCGATACCTTTGTCGAGAGTTCCTGGTACTTTGCGCGCTATGCCTGTCCACATACAGAGGAAGCTCCTCTCAATCGCGATGAAGCCAACTACTGGCTTCCCGTAGATCAGTACATTGGCGGGGTGGAACACGCGGTGATGCACCTGTTGTACGCACGCTTTTTTACCAAAGTTATGCGTGACCTGGGCTTGCTCGATATCTCTGAGCCCTTTACCAATCTTCTCACCCAGGGCATGGTATGTAAGGAGACCCAGTCCTGCCCTGAGCACGGCTGGCTCTATCCCGAAGAGGTGCAGGACGGTCGCTGCAGCAAATGCGGCTCTGAGGTGATTGGCGGACGCACCGAAAAGATGAGTAAGTCGAAGAAAAACGTGGTGGATCCCGACCATCTCATCGCTACCTACGGCGCAGATACCGCGCGTCTGTTCTCTCTCTTTGCTGCACCTCCGGAAAAGGATCTGGAGTGGAATGAGCAAAGTGTAGAGGGCTGCTATCGTTTTCTGAACCGGGTGTGGCGTGCCGTATATGAAAATAGCGATATCTTCTCCCGGCCCATTGCAGGAGATAGCGCTCCGGAAGCACGTACATTACGACGCAAAACCCACCAGACCATTTCTAAGGTTACACGCGATATTGAGGGAAGTTTCCACTTTAATACTGCTATTGCAGCAGTTATGGAGTTGGTTAACAGTGTGTACGCGGTGAAGGATAAAGCAGCGTGTTGCGGTGCGATACGTGAAGCGCTGGAAACAACCGTACGCCTGCTTGCTCCCTTTGTGCCGCATATCTGTGAAGAGTTGTGGAGCATAATGGGACAAAATGGCAGTATTGATGCTATCGGTTGGCCTGAAGCGGACGTGGAGTTGATGCAGGAGGATGAAAAACTTATCGTGGTGCAGATCAACGGCAAGGTACGCGCACGTATTACGGTGCCTGCAAGCGCTTCCAATGCCGATGTGGAAGAACAAACCCTTGCGGATGATCAGGTGAAGCGCTTTACCGCGGATAAAACAATCCGGAAGATTATTGTCGTCCCCGGAAAACTTGTAAACGTGGTGGTCGCATGAGACGCGGAACGAAATACACCGTTGCATGTTTATTTCTGTGCGTATGGCTTGTAGGCGGATGTGGCTACCATCTCCCGGGTCGCGGAGATGCAATCCCCGCCGATGTAAAAAAGATCTTTGTTGAGGTGATGGTTAATCGCACAGCAGAGCCGTTTATTGAAAACAAACTTACATCTGAAGTGCGTGCTCAATTTGCGCGCCGCCCCGGTTTTGAGGTAGTGTCGAAGCGGAGTAAATCCGATGCCATAATTTCTGGTACAGGATGAACTAACATTCCGTCTCGCTTCGGAATTGTTTAATCGCATAGTCGATAATTTCTAATCGGAGCTAAGCATGAAAGCAGCCGAGTTGGCCCGGGCTGTTGCAGCACGAAAGCTTCCTTCCCTGCTGTTCTTGTACGGGGAGGAGGCTTTTTTGTTAAACGAGTCCCTCAAAGAGGTGATCGATGCTGCGGTAGCACCGGAAGATCGCGATTTTAATCTCGATATATTTTCCGCTAACGACAACACTGTCGAAGAGATTCTCGATGCTGCACACGCTTATCCGGTATTTGCACCGCGCCGCTGCATAGTGGTCAAAGAGACCCAGCGTTTTACTGCAGACGAGTACGAACAACTACTCAAATATGTTAAAAAACCTCTGGATTCAACCTGTCTGGTATTGTGTGCCGACAAGATCGACAAACGGAAAAAGTTCTTCACCAACTTTAAGAAACACGGTGAACTCGTTGAATTTAAACGCTTCTATCCCGACAGGATCCCTGCGTTTGTAAAGGAGCGCGTAACGAAAGTACAAAAGCGCTTTACTGAAGATGCACTGGAGCTGTTCTGTCGTCGCGTGGGAACAAATCTCAGCGAAGTTGTGGCCGAGTTAGACAAGCTGGTGAGCTACTCTGGTGCAGATGAGCCACTTATTGAAGTAGATCACGTAATCGCGGTAGTATCGGATACCCGGGTTGACAGTATCTTCGATCTTACCGATGCTGCCGGAAGCGGGAATCTGGGCGAGGCGCTCCTTTTAACTGAGCGTCTACAGCACGAAGGAGAACATCCTCTTAAAATTCTTACCATGCTGGTGCGTCATTTTCGCCAGTTGTGGAAGGTGAATTCGTTGCTGAAACACAATGCATCCCAGGGGGAAATATGCAAACGTGTTGGGATTAATCCATATTTTGCTTCCAAGACCATTAACCAGGCACGTATGTTTGATGAAGCGGTGTTTGTAGATATATATGCTCTTTTTGTGCAGACAGATATGGATCTTAAGTCCAGCGCTGGGCAGCCGCCTGCGGTTATGCAGGTATGTATTACTCGCCTGGTAAGTCTCAGCAACTCTCCCCGTGAGGTTGGTAGCCGGGGGTAGGTTGACAGTTGACCTTCCGGCTAGATAGCATTTGTTGCCCTCGTAGTGGCGTTCGAAGGGGTGGCTTTAAACGGAAATAAGGTACAAAAAAAGGGCCGCAGCCCTTTTTTTTTACCTTATTTCAAACCCCAGCCTGATTTAACCCAGTGAGTTAACCAGCTTGGTCAGACGGCTGATTTTGCGACTTGCAGTAGCTTTATGAATAATCCCTTTGCTTGCACTCTTATTAATGTAAGGGATTGCTTTCTCCAGCGCGGCAGTGGCAGCTTCTTTGTCTTGTGCTGCAACCGCATTGCGCACATTTTTTACCAGGGTGCGCATGGTACTGCGGACATGCACGTTGCGGGTGTTACGCACAATACTCTGACGATTACGCTTCAGGGCTGATTTATGATTGGCCATGTGTCGATCTCCGTGTGTTATGTTTGATGTTTAAATTGTGTATCCAGGTTTAAGTATTTACTCTACCACTCTATGTATTGCGTTCTTCGCACTCTGTCTTGGGTTTCACTCAATGTGCAGATCAGACTTATAGCACTCTGGCAGGTTGGTGTCAAGATAAGTATATAATCATGTATGTTGAAAAAGCACATAAATACAGCAACATAGCGCAATTTTACTTAGGATTAAATATAAATAATCCCTTTTGTGCTTCGGTGAAGTCATGAGTCGCACACGAACACTGGCTGCTGCTGCGGTTCTGGGTGCTTCCACCCTCATGAGTCGGTGCACAGGGCTGATACGGGATATTGTAATTGCAACTATGTTTGGCGCCGGTTTTGGCACCGATGCATTTTTTATCGCTTTTACGATTCCCAACCTCTTGCGGCGCTTTTTTGCCGAGGGCTCCCTTACTGCCGCTTTTGTTCCGGTGTTCTCCGGAGTACGCCACAGCGGTGGCCATCCGGATGCAGTCAGGGTAGCGCGCCAGTGCTGGTCGTTATTGTTACTGGTGATGGCGGTGGTAACCGCGTTGGGGGTTCTGTGTGCACCGTGGATTGTAAATATCGTAGGGCACGGTTTTGGTAGCGTGCCGGGGAAGATGCTCCTTACCATCGATCTGACCCGCACCATGTTTCCATACATATTTTTTGTCAGTCTGCTGGCTCTCGCCACCGGTATTCTCAACGTGTATGGGCACTTCTTTATCCCGGCGTTATCCCCGGTTCTTCTCAACCTGAGTATAATCTGCAGTGCCCTGTTTTTCAGCAGTTTTTTCGCCATTCCTATTGAGGCGTTGGCGTGGGGTGTTGTAGTGGGGGGTATTCTGCAACTCCTCGTTACGCTTCCAATACTTAAACGCTACGGATTCAGCCTCCGCCCGGTATGGCGCGTCGATCATCCAGCAGTGAAGCGCATTGCCCTCCTCATGCTTCCCGGAGTGCTCGGTGTAGCTATCTATCAGATCAATATGGTGGTAACCCGCTTGCTGGCATCATTTCTGGAGCAGGGGAGCGTTTCCTATCTGTATTACAGTCAGCGTCTGTTCGAATTTCCCCAGGGGATCTTTATCGCCTCTCTGGCACAGGCACTGTTGCCCACCATGAGTCAGCAGGCCGCAGCGCGTGAGGAGTCTGAACTGCTGGGTTCTCTGCAGCATGCCCTGAGCCTTATCTTTATCATCACTATTCCAGCTTCTGTTGGTCTTGCATTGTGTTCTCAGGCGTTATTCAGTCAGTTGTTCATGCGTGGAGCTTTTACGTTTACTGATGTAAACAATACAGCCATAGCCCTGGTTGCATACGCCCCCGGCCTCGTATTTGTGGGGATCAGCCGCGTTATTGTCCCCCTGTTTCATGCGTGGGAGGATACGCGCACCCCTGTATATGTTTCATTCTGGACCCTCCTTGTGAATGGCGTTGGCGGGCTTGTGTTGATGCAGTACTACGCCTATGTAGGTCTCGCAGCTGCCTTAACTCTGGCGTCGTTGTTCAACGCGCTGGTGCTGTTTATCCTGATGCGGCGCAATCTGGGGCGTAATCTGGAAATCGCACCCCTGGGCGGTGTCTTTGTGAAGGCGTGCGCTGCAAGCGCTGTGATGGGCGTTGTGGTTTATGCCGTCCTACATTACGGAGCCTGGAGCGTCGGTTTTACACTCTTCAATGCCCTGATACTTGCCTTTGCTGTGTTTGCAGGCGCGCTGGTTTATACCGTTGCCGGGTGGATTATGGGCTTAAGAGAGATCAGTGAAGTCGTAGGTATGCTGAAACGCAGGATCAGGCGTTGAGAGATATTTAGCTTTCCGCACCTTCTATCCCGAGTTGGCGCAGGGCTTCATATAGAATAATCCCCACCGCATTCCCCAGATTCAGGCTTCGGACTGCAGGATTGAAAACGGGAATGCGGATACACATATCGGGCGCATGCGCTTTCAGTATTGAGTCGGGTAATCCTGCACTCTCCTTGCCGAAGACGAGAAAATCTCCTTCTTTAAAGGTGGCGTGGGTATATGGAAGTGCGGCTTTCTTGCTCGTCAACCACCAGCGTGCTTCAGGATAGGCGCGTTGCAGCTGAATGAAACTATCCCAGCGGTGTAATTTCACATGCGGCCAGTAGTCGAGCCCGGCGCGTTTCATGTGTTTATCTTCCAGAGAGAATCCCAGTGGTTCCACCAGGTGCAGATGTGCTCCGGTTGCAGCACACAGGCGCCCGATATTGCCCGTATTCGGAGGGATCTCCGGTTCGACGAGGACAATGTTAAGGATGGCACTAGCGGCTTCCATGGCTCTGCCCCTCAGCCGCGATATCTTCTGCCGTCACACTGCGCCAGCGTCGGTGTACCCAGAACCACTGATCCGGTTTTTTGCGGATTGCTTCTTCGGTGATGTGGGTCATTTCGCGGGTAAATGCAGCCACATTTTCCGGAGATGCTTCTCCTGAGCGTCTGAGTGGAGTTCCTATCTCTACATGGTAGGTGTAATCCGGCTTGCGGAATACAAACACCGGGACCACCGGTACCTTGGCTTTCAGGGCCATCTGCGCAATTACCGGAGTGGTATAAGCCGGGCGACCGAAGAAATCCGCCAGGAGGGCATGTTTTTTGGATGGATGCTGATCCAGCAGGAGACAAACCATGCGCTTTTGCATCAAAGAACGCATGATCCTACGTGCACCACGCTTACTCTCGATACAACGTCCCCCTGCAGCTTCACGCTGGCGTTCAAAGAAATCGTGTACATATTTATTCCGAATACGTTTCGCGACAAAATCTACATCGTAACCGAGCATGGGCATGAAGAAGGTGCCCACCTCCCAGAAGCCGATATGTGCCGAGAGGATAAACGCTCCTGTGCCCTCGGCGCGAATCTGTTCCAGATGTTCAAGTCCATCAAAAGTGAAGTAGCGCTCCAGATCCGCTCGTGAGTTGAACTTATCCAGACGCAGCATCTCTATGCCGCTCACCCCCAGATGCTCAAATACTCGCTTGATCTGGGTATCAATCCACTCTTCCGATTTTTCCGGATACGCGTGTTTAAGATTCGTATATGCGATTTTACGCCGCTCCGGCTGCATGAAGCGACTCCCTCTACCCAGTATCGCTCCGAGGCGCAGTGCTGTCATACGCGGCAGGATTCGTGCTATCCTTGCAAGAGCTAAAAAGGGAAGTGCCTCAAGGGCGCTTATAATCTGTTTTTTTTGCTGTTTATGTTCTTTGTGTGAATCCAATGTGTAGTACCCGTATTTTAATGGTTTAGCCCGACTTATGTTGGGCTTAGTAGCAGGAATCAATGGGGCGGATTCTACCCCTATTTCCATTATGTGCAAACGATAATAATATATAAATGTGAATCCTATGAATCTCGATTACTTCTTCACCGAGGCCCTCGCGGCGCAATTGCACGCCGGATTGCGCGGCGCTTTGGTAAAAAAAATCCACCAGCCGCGCGCCGATCTCCTCATCATCCATCTGTGGAATGGACGCGCCGAACAGCCGCTGGAGCTGAGTATTGCGAATGGTGCAGTATATCTGGGCATCATGTCGAGCAAATACCGCAACCCCATGCAGCCCCCACGTTTTTGTCAGCTGTTGCGTGCGCATCTGCATCGTTTGACCCGTATCAGCATGCTCGGCTTTGACCGGCGCGTCGGTCTCTTTTTTGAATCCCGGGAAGGAGTACCCATGTGCCTGGTGCTAGATCTTTTCGGTCGCCATGCGAATATGCTGTTGTATGCAGCGGATAATCGCGTGGTGGATCAACTGCGCCGAACGGTAATCCCAACTCAGGCCTGCCACAACAGTTGGAGAAAGTAGATCAGCAATCCTGTTTCAGTGGCAGTATGGATGCCGCCTCGATTCAGCGTCATATCTTCCCCATGAGTAAGACTGTAGCGCGCACTCTCGCTGCGCAGATACTCCGCAGTGGGTCTATCGAACCCCTGCAGCATTTTGCCGAGGCGTGGGAATCGGGAACCCTGACTCCATGTCGGGTGGGTAAGGTTTTCAGCATGTGTGATCCTCAGGTAGACGACGCCGGGCTTCAGGGGCATTCACCTGATCTTAACCTCTATTTGCTCGACCAACTTGCCCATCTTAGTAATGATGCATCTTCCTACAGCGCTGATCCAGCCCTGGTATCGCTGGTTGGAAAAGCGCAAAAAAAGATGCACAAACGCTGTGCCAATATTGAAGCGGAACTGGATGCATGCCAGCGCCATGAAGAGTATCAGCGCCACGCCGAACTTCTGGATGCGCACCGATATTTATTACAGCGCGGCATGGTTGAAGTGACAGTGCAGAACTACTATGTTGACCCTCCTGTAGATTTGGTTATAGAGCTGAATCCGAGTAAAACCCCGCAAGATCAGATTGAGCGCGCCTACAATCGTGCGCGTAAGGCGCGTCAGGGCCTGGAACACTGCGAACGTCGCCTGATGGAAACCGCACGTGAGCAGGCGTGGCTTGATGAAATGGCATTCCAGTTGCGCTATGTGGATAGCGCTGCGGATGAAGAGGTGATCCGCTCTGAACTTATGGAGCACGGCTATCTGCGCTCGCAGAAGAAAACCCGCATGCGTAAACGCCACATCAACCCCGCAGATCTGGTGCGTAAATGTGTTACTCCTGGTGGGTTTCAGCTGCTGTGGGGGCGCAACAGCCGCACCAATGCGTTCCTCTCCCGTCAAATCCTCAAGGGTGAAGATCTGTGGTTCCATGCCCACAATGCCCCCGGATGCCACCTGGTACTTAAAACCGAAGGGCGAGAACCGCCCGCTGCAGATACCCGGATTGCCGCAGCCATTGCGGCATATTACTCTAATTTGCAGCACGAAACCAAAGCACAGGTGATGTGGACCCATGGCAAGCATGTGAAACAACCCAAAGGGGCACGTCCGGGAATGGTGAATGTGATCACATATGCTACCCTGAATGTGGCTCCACAGGATGAAAATATCCTTTGTGCTACGGGGACAGGTGCAGAAGATAGAGCACGTTAGCTAATTAAGATGCTTTCGCAGAAAGCACAGAATTAGATGGCTAAGCAAAAAGCGCCAAAGGCAAGGCGCGTGATTGTCCCTGTAGAGACGTTGCATGCAACGTCTCATACGTACGTCGAAGCAGCGAGATAATTACCACCATTCGCATAATGGCGCAGCAGTTGGTGAGTTTTTGCGACGCCATCAATTAAAGGAGATTGGCATGCAGAAGACAGCATTGATAACCGGAGGAAACAAAGGAATCGGTCTGGAATCCAGTCGCTATTTTCTCGCGCGCGGCTATAAGGTTATCGCGCTAGCGCGGGACTTTTCCACGTTTGAACTGTCAGGGGAAAAGAACGTAAGCGAGTGTGTGTTTGACTTAACCGAAGTAGGGCAGATCCCGGATTTGATTGGCTCCATAGGTCCTGTTGATGTACTGGTGAATAACGCCGGGGTGATGTATTCGTTGCCCTACGATGCTTATCCGCAGGAAAAGATGGAAAGCCTGTTGCGCCTGAATCTCGAAGCGCCGGTAGCTCTGATGCGCGAAGTGGGTAAACAGATGGTGGCGCGCGGAGGCGGGCGCATAGTCAACAACGCCTCGGTAGCGGGGCAGGTGGGGCACCCGGACATCTGGTATGGCATTTCCAAGGCCGGTATCATCAATGCCACGAAAAGTTTTGCGCGAATCCTCGGACCGGACGGTGTGCTGGTTAATGCCGTAGCCCCGAGCCCGGTGGAAACAGATATGCTGGAGGTGATTCCGCAGCACCGGCGCGAGGCCTTCAAAGAGTCGGTGATCAACAAGCGCTTTGCCACGGCCGCCGAAGTAGCGGAAGCGATTGGCTGGCTCGGCACCACGTCTCCTGCGTATATCAACGGAATCTGTATCGATATAAATAACGGTGCCTTCCCACGCTAAACCCAGGATTGAGTACATGGATATTTCACCCCACAGCGATATCGCAACCATCCTCCTCACCTTTGGGGGGCTCTTTCTCATCGGGCTTCTGGCCGATATTGCCGGGAAACATACGCCCCTGCCGCGCGTTACCCTGTTATTGTTGGCGGGGTTTGCGATCGGGCCAGCGTGTTTTGATTTGCTCCCTGCGTTTGCGCAGGAGTGGTTTCCCCTTTTAACCAAGATATCCCTTGCGATGATCGGCTTTCTGTTGGGGCAGCATATGACTTTACAGCGCATGCGCGAGTTGGGCCGCAAAGTGTTTATCATGTCAGCCAGTGAAGTCTTAATGACGGCGGTTATGATTTCCGGGGTGCTGATTCTGTTCGGCGTGCCTGTGCATATTGCGTTGCTCCTTGGGGGGATCGCTCCGGCAACGGCTCCGGCAGCCACAGTGGATGTAGTGCACGAATATTCTGCGCGCGGCAAGTTTACCAACACCTTACTTGGCATTGTCGCCATCGATGACGCCTGGGGCCTGTTTATCTTCAGTATTATGCTGGCGGTGGTGCAGGCGTTGCAAGGCGGTGGGGGCGTAACCGGTGCTATTGCTATCGGCGCGTGGGAGATAGCCGGTGCGGGCATTCTGGGGCTGGTACTCGGTATTCCCATGGCATACTTAACCGGACGCATCCGTTCCGGTGAGCCAACCCAGGCGGAAGCCCTGGGGGTGGTGTTGATCTGTGCCGGGCTCGCGGTATGGTTTGATGTGTCCTACATTCTCGCCGCCATGGTTCTGGGCTCCATAGTATCTAATTTTGCCACCCATCACGAACGCCCCTTCATTGCTATTGAAGGGATAGAATGGCCATTTCTGATCCTGTTTTTTCTTCTCGCGGGAGCATCCCTGCACGTTGGTGCCCTTGTCGATGCCGGCTGGCTTGCTATAGGTTACATTCTATTGCGCATTCTGGGACGGGTAGGAGGCGTATGGCTGGGTGGATTTCTCTGCGGTGCCGAGCGCCAGGTTCGTACCTGGCTCGGACTCACCCTCCTGCCTCAGGCCGGAGTTGCCATCGGTATGGCTTTGCTTGCGGCACAGCGCTTTCCGGAAAGTGAAGATATCATTCTCCCCGTAGTTCTCGGCGCCACGGTGATTTTTGAAGTAGTGGGTCCTGCAGTGACGCGCATGGTTCTCACCCATGTGGGGGATATAAAAAGTAAAAATCACAAAGCCCAAAAAGCAGGGCGTTAACGTGAGTTTTTATACTTTTTAGAACATTTTCAAGCTGCGGTGTGTTTTTGTATTTGTTGAATAAGGGCACTCAGATATGCATACTCCGCTTTAGTCAGCGGTTTTTTGCCATAGAGGATAGCGCTGTAGCGCCGGGCAAAGATGATGCAGTTTGGGTCGTTGAGCTCCCGCGCATGTTCGAGCAGTGCCGTGGTCGCGGGTATTTGTTCCAGTTGGTAGCGCCGCTGCAAGGCTTTGTGGTACTTTTCCAACAGACGTTGTTGCGGGGTCAAGTGAGCTTGACGTATCCCCCACCTCGCTGCAGTGCCGAAGAGAAAAAGGCCCGCAACAATGGCGGCGGTATAAATCAGGGTAGAGGTTGCAGGGATCGAGGCGCTGGAGAGCAGAGAAGAGGCGCGTTTACTCCCACTGCGTACTACACTGAGCTGCTTCTTTAAATCGTAGGTGATGATCGCCTGCGTCCAGAGAAATTCCAATCCATCCCTGGTGCGACGCAACAGCGACAGCGTATCACCCCGGTTGAGAAAACCAGTTGCCGCATTTTGCGCGAGTGTGCTCGGATCAAGGCGTTCCCAGCGTCCATCAACCAGAGCTTCAACCCAGACATGCGCCATATCTTCGGTAATCAGGTAGTAATCACCGAAATTGTTGTAATCCCCTCCATGATAACCTCCCACCAGGCGCGCGGGTATCTCGCACAGGCGCAAAAGTACGCCAAACGAGGAAGCGAAAAATTCGCAGTAGCCGCGCTTTTTATCAAAGAGAAATTCATCCATTGGAGCCGTGGGGCCGGGAAGATCGGTGTTGGCATAAGTCAATTGTTGGGCGCGAAAGAACTCTTTCAGTAACTGAATACGTTCGGGCGCCGATTTACCCTGGGCGCGAATCTGCTCCGCTACCTGACGCACCCGGGGCGATATCTGATCCGGGAGTTTCAGATACTGCTGCGTTTCTGCTGCTGAAGGGGCAAGCAATTTTCCCGCAGGACGCGCCCGGCACGTATAACTTACCCCTTTGCGCAGTGGCCGCCGCGCACTGAAAACCAGATCTCCATCCTGTTGTGTCCGGATACCCTCAAGATCAATGGGATAATCGAGGGTGAAAAGGAACCTTTTGTTGCTTGCTGGGAGGGTAATGGTGCACGAAACCGGAGTTCCCCCCACTACCCGCTCCGCTTTATGCGTCGGAGAAGTACGACTCCAACTCGCACCATTAATCGAATTAAGCACCGTACCGCGCCAGTAGAGCTGCTTCGGCGGCAGTTGCGCACATTCCGCGCGAAACGCGAGGTCTTTAGTGGCGGCATTGCTCGCAAACGTACCGGGACGCACCTGCTCGCTGAAGCCGGTGACCGCGCTTGGCTGTGCATTGAGAAAATTCCACATGGGATACTGGGTGCGCGGAAGGACGAAAAACAGCACCAGCATCAGAAGCAGAGAGCCGAGCGGGAGAATGGCCGCGGTTTTCAGGAGGGTCATTGCCGCGCTACGCTTCAGACGCAATCCGGGATCGCGGTGGTAGAAGGTGAGCAATACCAGACCGATGGTGACTACAAATACCATCAGGATCAGGGCAGGGAAGTAGAGAATTCCCAAACTGAGTAGAGAGGAACCCGCGAGACAGAACAACGCGAGGACAAAAATCTGCAGATAGTGGCGTCCCTGCTTCTCGGTCAGGAGGCGAATACTCAAAAGGAGGGCGAGGAGGTTGACTGCGGGGGCAACCACATTGCTCAGATTTATTTGGGTCAGATAGAGGACGAAGAAGATCAACGTCAGGATGGTAGCACTCCACCCTTTAAGCCAGTAGCGTTGGCGCCATTCCGTAACAATCCCCGCACCAACCGCAGTCACCACTATCACCTTCACGGGAAGATCGAGCCAAGGGAAGAGTGGCGCCAGCCCGAGTATCACCGCCGCAAAGCACAGTATGTCAAGCAGTGTTTTAATCCTGAGCATAGCGCGCCAGTTCGGTAAGAAGTAAGAGTTTATGCCCTCTTCCCACATCAGGAGGGATGGTGGCATGCGTAAGTTTGAGCCCCACAGGCTGACCCCGGCGCAGCAGGTGGTTGATCAGATAGGCAGCACATCCCAGTTGCTGTTCCAGGTTGCTACCCGGAAGATCCAGAGGATCAATCTCCACCGGAGGCTGCTGCAGGGCAGAGAGCTCCTTGATCTTGATGGTGTCGTGACGTGCCGTGAGCTTCCAGTGAATCATTTTCAGTGGTTCGCTGCCGTGATAATTGCCTATGCGGCTGATGTCACCCTCTGTTCCCCTGAAGTGAGTTTCTGTCATCCCCGTGGCATGCTCTGGGTATCGTGTTTCATCCCCATGACAGGGAACAGGGTGGGGGAAAACGTAGATACTGTGATTTAGATGGAGTATTCGGTGACGTACAAAGAAATTTACCGGAAATGAGGAACTGACTTTCAAGTGCAGATGTGTATGTATCCCGCGCTCGGCAAACATCACCGGTACACCGACCTTGTGCTCAAGGCCGGATTTCAACATGGATAGATGAGAGGTGTGCGTGCTGAATTCAAAATCGAGCAGGCAGGCCGGCATCAGGCGGCGGCCATTGTATGCCTGCACTCCCATCAGGGTTTCGACCCCGGCGTAGATTTCCTCTGGAGGAGCGAGGGTAATGCGGAGCTTCTGCAGATTCGAGTGTCCTAACAAACCAGATACCGCCATGAACCCCAGCAGTGCCGATACCATAAGATAGAGAAGATTATTGCCGGTATTCACTGCACCGAAGCCGAGGAGCAGGGTGATAACGATGTAAAGCACCCCGGCGCGGGTAAGTTTCAGACCATAGGAATCTTTACGTTGTCGAGAATGGATATCATCACCTCGCGTTTGTTCAGGGATTGATGCTCCGGATGCAGAATCAGACGATGGGCGCCCACCGGAACCGCAATCTGTTTCACATCTTCCGGAATGACATACTCGCGCCCATCCAGATATGCAGCCGCACGTGCAGCTGTAGCCATGCTGATTGCGCCCCGGGTTGAGATTCCGGCACTTATGTAGCGATGCGCGCGAGTCTGCTCAGCGATGGCAAACAGGTATTCCACCAGTTTTGCATCCAGGTAGATATCGTTTACCGCCCGCTTGGCGCTGTGAATGGCATCCAGACTCAGCAAAGGCTTGATATCGAGAATTTTGTCGCGGACACCGCCATTGAGGATAATCTGCTTTTCCAGCTCCGGCGGCGGGTAGCCGATCCCGCTGGTGATGAGAAAGCGGTCCAGCTGGGATTCCGGGAGAGGATAAGTGCCTATCTGCTCCGTAGGATTCTGGGTGGCAATAACCATGAATGGATCGGGGAGGGGATAGCTGACTCCTTCGACAGTAACCTTGCGCTCCTCCATGGCTTCAAGCATCGCACTCTGGGTTTTGGGCATGGCGCGGTTGATCTCATCTGCAAGAAGGATGTGGTTGAAGATCGGTCCTTCGATAAAACGGAAGTTGTTCTGATCCCGATCGAAAATGGAGAGCCCGGTAATATCTGAAGGGAGGAGGTCACTGGTACACTGAATGCGTCCGAACGACAGCCCCAGAGCGTGGGACAAGGCCAGTGCCAGGGTGGTTTTACCTAGCCCGGGGATGTCTTCAAGGAGCAAGTGCCCGTCGGATAAAAGCGCAATCATAGAAAGGCGCAAGGCTTTGATCTTCCCCTGCAGATAGTTTCCGGTCAGGGTGTCGATTACGTTAATAATTTCAGCGTGTCTTTCCAGCGGTTTACTCACACGTTCTCCTGTGTTCGAGAGGATATATCAGTAGAGCGTGATAATTGCGCTTTGAATTATAACATAATGCATTCGCAAAAACCCAGAAGATGGGGTATTGAGGATGTAATTAGCTGTTTTCCTTCTTTATTTGGTCCAGATCATCGAAGGTTGTAAATAGTCTGTTTACTGCTACACTTTAGGTATACTGTTTACCTTTAAAGAGGTTTTCTATGCATGATGACACTCTCCTTTCGCGACGTCGTTTCTTACAACTGTGCGGTGCCGGTTTGTTTGTCACCGGCCTGCAGGCGACATTTCCTTTGCCGTTGTGGGCACGCAGCGAGCGCTGGGGGTTGGAAGGCCTCCCTTCTGCGCGTACCCGCTATGATTTGAACATTGGCTATACTCCGCTGGAAATTGATGGGCGTTCTGCTACGGCCACAGGGATCAACGGTACCGTGCCGGGTCCTCTGGTCCGTCTGCGCGAAGGGGAAGAGGTTGTTCTCCGCGTAACCAATTCCATGCTGGATACAGAACATAGCTCAATCCACTGGCATGGTATTCTGGTGCCATTCCCTATGGATGGCGTGCCGGGGGTGAATTTTCCCGGTATTGCTCCCGGGGAGACATTTGAATACCGCTATAAAGTGATCCAGGCAGGGACCTACTGGTACCACAGCCATTCTTTTCTGCAGGAACAATCCGGGGCCTACGGACCTCTTATTATTGATCCCAAGGATGGGGAGCCGTTCAATTTTGACCGCGATTACGTGGTTGTTCTCTCCGACTGGTCCTTTGAAAAACCTGAGGAGATCTTCCGTAATATCAACCTGCTTGGGCATTACTACAACTATCAGCAACGCACTGTGGGCGATTTATTTGCCGATATAAAAGACAAGGGTCTGAAGGCTACCGTGAATGAGCGTATGGCCTGGGGCAAGATGCGTATGAGCCCTGTTGATCTCGCTGACGTAACCGGCGCCACCTACACCTACCTGATGAATGGCAACTCGCCGGATATGAACTGGATCGCCTTGTTCAATCCGGGAGAAACCATACGCCTGCGCTTTGTTAATGCCTCGGCCATGAGCAATTTTGATGTACGTATTCCTGGGCTTGAAATGGATGTCGTCATGGTTGACGGTAAAGCGGTGCGTCCCGTTCCCGTACATGAGTTCCGCATCGGAGTAGCAGAAACCTATGATGTGCTGGTACGTCCTGAAGAGGATAAACCATTCACCCTGTTTGCTGAATCCCTTGATCGCAGTGGATATGCCAGAGGGACTCTTGCCCCGGAAGCTGGTCTGGAGGGGGCGATTCCAGAGATGCGTCCACGACCGGTGCGCAAGATGGAAGATTTAGGTATGCAGATGATGATGCAGGGTGGTCATGGCAGCCACAATGGACATGAGAGTATGAACCATTGGGTCATGGGGAATAAAATGTCAATGGAACACGAGAAACAGGTGGTCGAACCCGATCAGCGCATTCCAGGTCCTAATGGCCCGGATCCGTTTCTGCCGGATCGGCAAAACAGCTCCAGCGTGGCTATGGTAGTCCATAATCCCTCGTATAAACTCCACGAGCCCGGAATAGGGCTCGGGGGTGACGGTTGGCGTGTGCTAACCTACCAGGATCTGGAAAGCGCCGAACCACAGGTATATCCGCTATTCATCTGCATGGGATGTGGATGCAACTGGAAAACGGTGCGGAAAGTCTGCCGTACAAACATACCGTTCTGGTTAAACCAGGCGAGGTTCTATCTGCATTGATCACCCCCATAGAAAAAGGTGACTGGGCTTTTCATTGTCATTTGCTTTACCACATGGAAGCAGGAATGTTTCAGGTTGTGAGGGTCGCATGATGGTACTTAGGGTGATTTGCGTGTTTTTTTGTTGTTTCTTGGTACTGGTTGTACCCGGTAACGCGCTCTGTGCAGATAATGCCGATGAAGACTATTTCCCTGCAGATTACGCGGAAGTGCATACAAATCCTGTAGTGGGGGAGGGGATTCAGAAGTACGCTGAAGATGCTCAAGAAGGTGCACAGCGCAATTTCGGCGTTCAGGTTGTACATGACAACATGAATTTCGCCACATTCAATGCTCATCGCCTGGAGTATATCTGGAGTACTGAGGGAAGCGACGAGGTACTCGTGTGGGATGTCGCAGCCTGGGCTGGTGATGATTACAACAAGATATATCTCAAAAGCGAAGGTGAGGCGCTCATCCAGCCTCAAAATAAAGTTGAGGAATTCAACCTTGAGCTGCTTTACAGTCGTAATATAAACCGTTTCTGGGATGTGCAGCTTGGGGTGCGGTACGATTTTGAACCAACCCCGGAGAGAAGCTTCCTGGCTCTTGGCCTCCAGGGACTCGCGCCTCAGTGGATAGAGACTGATTTGACTGCGTATCTGAGTGAGGACGGTGACGCTTCTGTAGCGTTGGAGATGGAATATGAGTTACTGATTACCCAAAGGCTGGTTCTGGTCCCCAGATTGGAAGCAGGTCTCTCCTTCAATGATGTGCCTGAATATGAGCAGTGGCGGGGGATTACCCATGCCGAAATAGGGATGCGCCTCATGTATCACCTGAAGCGCAAATTTGCTCCGTATGTAGGTGTCAGCTGGCACAAACTGCTGGGAAAAACCGCCAACCGGGTTGAGGCCATGGGGGGAGATTCGAACGATTTCGTGGTTTTGACCGGGGTGCATTTCTGGTTCTAGCCCCGGAGGATGCCGGGCAGAGACTTATATTTTATGTAAAGGGTAAGTTGCACGTTTTGTTGCGTCTGTTTTTGCGTATACTTACATGAAAAGCACTTCATAGATGTTTTTTCAGCAATCGAGAAAAAATGTTATTCGGCAATCCTATAAACAGGAGGTTCAATCATGAAAGATAGCGATATCAAACCCACCACCAACGATGCCGGGATGCCGGTATCCAGCGATGAGTTTTCCCTGACAGTGGGCCAGGATGGCCCGATCCTGTTCCATGACCACTACCTTATGGAGCAGATGGCCAATTTCAATCGTGAGATGATTCCTGATCGCCAGCCCCACGCCAAGGGTTCAGGTGCCTTCGGGCACTTTGAGGTGACCGCCGATGTGAGCGCGTATACCAAAGCAACGTTATTCCAGCCCGGAGCCAAAACCGATGTACTCGCGCGCTTCTCCACCGTTGCGGGTGAGAGTGGTAGCCCGGATACCTGGCGCGATGTGCGCGGTTTCGCCCTCAAGTTTTACACCGATGAAGGCAACTACGACATGGTGGGAAACAACACCCCGGTGTTTTTCCTGCGTGATGCCATGAAATTCCAGGATTTCATCCATTCCCAGAAACGCCGCGCCGACAATGGCCTGCGCGATAACGATATGCAGTGGGATTTCTGGACCCTCTCACCGGAAACCGCGCACCAGGTCACCATTCTGATGAGTGATCGCGGGGTGCCGAGAAGTTATCGCCATATGAACGGTTACACCAGCCACGCCTACATGTGGGTCAATAGCGAAGGGGAGCGCTTCTGGGTTAAATACCACTTCAAGACCGATCAGGGCATTGAATTCCTCACCCAGGAGGAAGCGGATGAAATTGCCGGATGCGATGCTGATTATCATCGCCGTGATCTCTTCAATGCCATCAAAGAAGGGAACAACCCGAGCTGGACTCTGCAGGTGCAGATTATGCCTTTTGCAGAGGCCGAAAACTATCGCTTCAACCCCTTTGATCTCACCAAGGTGTGGCCGCACGAAGACTATCCTCCCATGGAGGTTGGGAAATTAACCCTTACCCGCAATCCTGCTGATTTTTACACGGAAATTGAGCAGGCTGCGTTTGAACCCAACAATATGGTTCCAGGTATCGGCCCCAGTCCGGATAAAATGCTCCTGGCGCGTCTGATATCATACTCAGATGCACATCGGGCGCGTCTCGGGGTTAATTATAAACAGATCCCGGTCAATCGCCCTAAATGCCCGGTACACAGTTACAGCAAAGGAGGCACCATGCGCATGGACAATGTCTCCGACCCTGTATACAAGCCCAATTCCAAAGGCGGACCGCAGGCCGATCCGGAGCGTTATCCCGAGGATGCAGTCTGGAGTGCGGATGGTAAGTTCATGCGGAGCGCCTACACCCTGCGCAAGGATGATGATGATTTCATTCAACCGGGTACCCTGGTGCGCGAAGTGATGAACGATGCCGAGCGCGACCGCCTTGTGGCCAATGTTGTGGGGCATCTCAAAGGGGGAGTCTCGGATCCGGTGCTGGAACGGGCCCTGGAATACTGGCGCAACATCGATAAGGATGTTGGCGCGCGCATCGCTAAGGGTGTAAAAGAATAGTGACATAACCCTGAAGTGCCGCCCCTAACTCGTTCAGGGGGCGGCACTGTTATTTTTACTTATCCATCTGATTTTGTATTTTTTGCGAAAACATCAACCTTGAGGAGGTATATATGGAACTGCAAGGTAAGAAAATAGCCATTCTGGCTGAAAATACCTACGAAGATATGGAACTCTGGTATCCGTTGTTGCGCTTTAAGGAGGCCGGCGCTGAAGTGGTTGTTGTAGGGCCGAAGCGGGAGACCTATACATCCAAACACGGATACCCCGTCAGTGCTGATATGGCCGCTAATGAGGTCACAGCGAGTGACTTTGATGCTTTTATCGTCCCGGGCGGCTACGCCCCGGATAACATGCGGCGTTGTGCGCCGATGATTGATCTGATCCGTACCGCCAATCAAGAGGGAACCATAATTGCCGCTATCTGTCATGCGGGTTGGGTGCTCGCTTCAGCCGATGCCATCCACGGCAAAGAGGTGACCGGATTCTTCTCCATTAAAGATGACCTGCAGAATGCCGGGGGCAAGTTTGTCGATCGCGAAGTTGTGCGGGATGGCAACATCATCACCTCCAGAACTCCGGTGGATCTTCCCGCGTTCTGCCGCGAGATTATAGCCGCCCTGTAGTTCTCCCGATGTTGACCCTATGTTTTGAGAATTTGCTCTCCACGTGTATAGTGGTTGATATTTCAGGTATTCTTAATACCCACTTGACGCCACGATGAACGGATTTATTGATGAGCATGACACGAAACTGGCAACAGGTAATTGACTCAGCTATCCGGCTGCGCCATCAATTGCATCAAAAACCCGAACTCACTTGGCAGGAGTTTGGCACCGCAGAGGCTATTCGTGAACAGCTTGAAGGGTTGCAGATCCCCTGGAGAAGCTGTGCCGACACGGGTACGCTTGCCTGGTTGAACCCTGAATCCAGTGGCAGGCATATTGGGTTGCGTGCCGATATGGATGCTTTGCCAATCAACGAAGAAACCGATTGCGACTATGTTTCGCAATATGCGGGGCGTATGCATGCCTGCGGTCATGATGGGCATACCGCAGCGCTGATTGCCACCGCTGACTGGCTGAAGCAACACGAACATGCGCTGAAAGGTCCTGTCACCCTGATCTTCCAACCCGCCGAGGAAGGCGGGCATGGGGCAAAAAAGATGATCGAAGACGGTGCATTGGAGGGGGTGGATGAAATCTACGCCTGGCACAACTGGCCGGCGATTAAATTCGGCAAAATCGCGTGCCCGGATGATGTCGTGATGTCGGGCAATGGCAGCTTTGAGATTGAGGTCAACGGGCGTGGTGGGCATGCCAGCCAGCCGGAATTATGTGCCGATCCGGTACTCGCAGCATCCGCTATCAATATCAGTCTGCAACAGATTGTCAGCCGCCGCATGTCGCCGCAAAAACCCGTGGTGCTCAGCGTTACCTCCATCGAAGCGCCCAGCGGAGTGACCGTAATTCCCGCAACAGCCCTGATGAGCGGGAGTATCCGTGTGCCTGACAGCAGCAGCCGCGAACAGTTGAATCAATTAATAACCAGCGTGTCGCAAAACATCGCGCAGGCCTACGGCGTGACCTGCGAAGTGCGGATTTTCCCAAGGTATGAGGCCACCCGTAATCACCCTGGTTGTGCCAGCAGGTTACGTACTGCCTGGCAACAGGATCAGGGTGAGCACAGCCTGGATAAGCAGTTTATGCTGCCGGCGATGGCTTCCGAAGATTTCAGTTATTACCTGCAACAGATACCGGGAGCATTCGCCCTGATCGGCTCCGATGATGGCATAGAGCGGCACCAATATCCCTGTCACAGCGCCTACTATGATTTTAATGACGGATTGATAGAAAAAGTGGTTAAGCTATATTCGCGTCTTGTTGGTGTTGATATATCCTGAACCAGATTAAATCCATCCAGTCAAAACCCGTAACCAAACAATGAACAGGAGAGAATGTAGATGAGCATATTTGAGCAAAGAGAATCCGAAATTCGTGGCTATTGCCGGGTATATCCAGTGGTATTCAAAAGCGCGAGTAATGCCCGGCAAACTGATGAGGATGGTAACCAGTACATTGATTTCTTTGCCGGAGCCGGTGTGCTCAATTTCGGTCACAACAATGCACGCATGAAACAGGCCATGATCGACTACCTGCAAGAGGATGGCGTTACCCACAGCCTGGATATGCATACCACGGCCAAAGCCAGCTTCATGCAGCATTTTACCGATACCATTCTGGAACCGAGAAACATGCCGCACAAGATGCAGTTTATCGGCCCCACCGGCACCAATGCGGTGGAAGCCGCGCTTAAACTCGCGCGCCGCGTTACCGCTCGACACGATATTGTGGCCTTCCATCACGGCTTTCATGGCATGACGCTGGGCTCACTGGCCTGTACCGCCAACCAGTATTTCCGCGGTGCTGCAGGCGTACCCCTGAACCATGTGTCCCATCATGCCTTCGGTTGCGAACCCGAATGCGAGGGGTGTGAACTGGGCTGCGGCGAACAATCACTGCAACGCCTGCGACAACAGTATGAAGACAGTTCCAGCGGTGTATTGCCTCCTGCAGCTTTTATCGTGGAAACGATTCAGGCCGAGGGCGGAGTTAATGTTGCAAATAAACAATGGCTCCAGGGCGTGCAACAACTCGCCAGGGATTTCGGCGCACTCTTTATTGTCGATGATATCCAGGTGGGCATGGGGCGCACCGGTTCCTTCTTCAGTTTTGATGATCTGGATATTGATCCTGATATCATTTGTCTTGCCAAGGGCATCGGCGGCATGGGTACGCCCATGGCACTGAACCTGATTAAACCCGAGTATGACAAGCTCTGGTCACCGGGCGAGCACACTGGCACCTTTAGAGGCCAGGGGCTGTCTTTTGTGGCCGGTGATGTTGCACTCGAATACTTCGACGATGATACCCTCATGCAGCAGGTCAAGCAGAAGACCGCTCGCATCATGCAAAAACTCACCCCCCTCTCACAACAACCCGGTATACAGGTTCGCGGTAAGGGTATGATTGTCGGAGTCGACCTCGGTGATGGCGACAAGGCTAAGACCGTGGTCAACCAGTGCTTCAAAAAAGGCTTGCTGGTAGGAGCCTGCGGTACCGGAGGACGCGTGATCAAGGTGATTCCACCCCTGACCATACCTGATGATGACCTGGATCAGGGCCTGAATATTCTTTACGCCGCAGTAAATGAGGTAATGCAGTAATGAGAGAACGCGATGACATGACCTTCCCGTTCGAGGAATACCAGCGCCGACTGGATGACCTTCGACGCCGCATTGCCGAACGCTACCTGGATGCGGTGGTGATCAGTGATCCTGAAAACATCATGTATCTGACCGATTACCAGACCACCGGTTATTCATTTTTCCAGGCCCTGGTGGTGCCACTGGAATGTGAGCCCTTTATGATTACGCGTAAGCTGGAAGAATCCAATGTTTATGCACGCACCTGGGTGGAGTGCTCACGTCCATACTCTGATACCGGTGATGCGATCCAGATGCTGGTGGATGCACTGCGCGCGTTTGGACTCGACAAAAAACGCATCGGCTACGAACGTAACAGCTATTTCTTTCCCGCCTATTTCCAGGATACCATCCATACCACCCTTACCGAGGCCAAGCTCCTTGACTGTTTTGGAATTGTCGAATGCGGGAGAGTCTGCAAATCAGCCGCAGAGATTGAAATTATGCACAAGGCGGCGCTGGCGACAGAAGCGGGCATGCAGGCCGGCATAGAGGCGTGCCAACCGGGTCTAAGCGAAAACGAAGTAGGTGCCGCAATCAGCGCGGCGATGTTCAAGGCAGGCGGTGAAGCACCGGCGGTCATGCCTTATGTGACTTCCGGACCCCGCACCATGATCGGCCATGCCAGTTGGGAAGGTCGCACCATCCAGGATGATGAGCATGTATTCCTTGAGATCGGTGGTTGTTACCGGCGTTACCATACAGCGATGATGCGCACAATAATCCTGGGAGAGCTTTCCGATTCCATGTACAAGGCCCAGGAAACAATGAAAAAAGCCCTCAACATAGTACACGAGGAGTTCCAGCCCGGCATGACAGTGTCCGATGCCGACAACCTGATTCGTAACATCATTCAGGAAAACGATGTTGGTGCGAAGCTGGTTACCCGGGCCGGTTACTCCATCGGCATTGCGTTTCCTCCGAGCTGGGACGAGGGCTACATCATCAGTTTGAAACAGGGCAATTCTTCTGTTCTCAAGGAAGGCATGACCTTCCATATCATTCCCTGGATGTGGGGCGTGGATGGCGACAAGACCTGCGGTATTTCCGACACGATTTATATAACGGATAAAGGTTGCCGGTCCTTCTTCAGCATGGATCGGGACTTTACCGTTAAACCGGGATCTTCGCAGAGCCCGCTAAAACTGGAAGACAGCACCAGGGCACTCAAGAAAAGTGATGACCCGGCCAGTACCGAAAAAACCAAATCCGGCAAAAAACAATAACTTCAGGAGGTGTAATGCTCACAGCAATCAATCCGACCACCGGCGAAACCATTCAGGAATACCCCAATATGTCGGATCATGAAATCGATCATCGTCTGAACGAATTGCAGCAAGCCCAACAAGCCTGGCGCAAACAGAGCTTTGCCGAGCGCGCCGTGGTGATGCGAGCAGTAGCCACCAAACTACGCGAAAACAAGGATCACCTTGGCCACTTGATGACCACCGAAATGGGCAAACCCGTCAAGGAAGCCGGCCCCGAAGTAGAAAAAGCCGCGAAGTGCGCCGAACATTACGCTGACAATGCGGAACACTATCTCGCCCGCGAAGTGATCGAGTCCGATGCTTCAAGCAGCTATGTGGAATATCAGCCGCTGGGCGTTCTGCTTGGGATATTGCCCTGGAATGCACCTTTATGGCTTGCTTTTCGTTACCTTGCACCTGCGCTGATGGCGGGCAATACGTGCGCCATGAAACACGACCAGCATGTACCCGGCTGCGCTGCAGCAATCGAAGACATCTTCACTCAGGCCGGCGCGCCGGACAACATCATGTGCAACCTTCCATTGCAAACCGCACAGGTGGAACAAGCCATACGCCATCCGGTTGTTCAGGCACTCTCATTTACCGGATCAGATAAAGCCGGGGGCATTGTAGCAAGCATCGCGGCTTCACAAATTAAACATTCAGTGCTTGAACTCGGCGGTTCAGACCCCTTCATTGTACTGCAGGACGCAGACCTGGAAGCCGCCGCGGATATCGCGGTGCTGTCTCGAATCATCAATGCCGGGCAATCCTGCATTGCCGCCAAGCGCATCCTGGTGCAGCAGTCGATTTATCCGCAGTTTGTCGACATGGTAAAAACCCGTCTGGAAAAACTGATGATGGGAGACCCCGCCCACCCCGACACCGACATTGGTCCGATTGCACGCGCGGATTTAAGAGACGGCCTGCATCAACAGGTGGTGGATACCATCAACAGCGGAGCAAACTGCCTGCTCGGCGGGGAAATACCCGAAGGACCCGGTTACTTTTATCCACCCACCCTGTTAACCGATGTCACGGTTGATATGTGCGCCTTCAAGTCTGAAACCTTTGGCCCGGTGATGGTGGTAACACCCGTTGAAGATGTACAACAGGCCTTGCTCATGGCCAATAGCAGCGATTTTGGCCTGGGCGCCGCTGTGTGGACTGGTGACAGCGATACCGCACTGTATCTGGCCAATAATCTCGAAGT
>JAIVHC010000032.1 GCA_020201305.1 Geobacteraceae bacterium | reverse complement strand
CATGGAACAACTTGCCACCCTGCGCCAGATGCTGCCTGCCTCCATCCCTATCATTGCAGGCGGCGGAGCGCTGGAGGGGGAGAAGAATATCCCCGGTGTGCACATCTCCACCGATCTCATGCAACTTGCAGCATTGGTTAAAGGACTATAATTACACCCACGTCAACTCAGGCATCCAGCATGGAAACAGAACCCGAAGAAGATATGTGCGTTGTTCTGGTCCACGGTTTTTTTCGCACCCGGCGCGATATGACATTTTTGCACCGTGGGCTGGAGCGCCGGGGATACAGGGTAATAAGCGTGGAGCTGCCCATCACCCGCGGCACCATCGCAGATGGGGTCGCGGCACTGGAATTGCACCTTGAGCAGGAGCAACTGCGAGGCAAAAGGATTGCGTTTGTTGCCCACAGCATGGGCGGACTCGTAGTGCGCGCGCTGATAGCACGAAAGCTCAGAAACCCCACCCGACAGCACCATTCAGCACCTTTCAACATCAGCCACTGTGTATTTATCGGCACTCCCCACAGGGGCAGTCTTCTCGCCGACATGGCGCTGCATATCCCGGGACTGGGGCGCTGGTTCAAGGCTCTACCTGACTTGCGCACCCGCCCCGGAGGCGAATGGTCTGCTCCACTACTGCATCCTGTGGAGGGAAGAGATACAGACCCCGACACCCGGATCAGGATCGGAGTCATCGCCGGAACTTCTGCCTCGATCCTGCCCGGCAGATTTCTTATATCTGGAAATAACGATGGCATGGTATCATGCGCCTCTGCTGTTTCAACCGATGCAGATGCAGTGATGCTTACACCATTCAACCATGTTACAATCCACAAACACAGCGTAACCCTGAAAGCAATAATCCACTTTTTTAATTGCGGTGACTTCCCGCAGGAGGACTGAAAGCAACAAAAATGAGACCTGCCATTTCAACCAAGCGCCTAAAACTGCGCGGTTATTTACTTCTGTTCATGGCGTTTTTTACCCCGTGTCCGGCATTAAGCGCTGCTATAACAACATCAACCCCTGCACCGGCAACCGAGTCAGATGTTCTTTTGCTGATTGTATATGTAGTTCTGGCGCTGGGGTTTTCTTTTATATGTTCCGTGGCCGAAGCGGTACTCCTGAGCCTCACGCCATCCTTTATTGAGGAGCGTAAGAGCAAACACCCAAAGCAGGCAAAACTCCTGAAGCGCCTCAAACAGGACAATATCGACCAATCCCTTGCCGCGATCCTCACCCTCAACACCATAGCGCACACTGTGGGGGCCATCGGCGCTGGTGCCAAGGCTTCAGCTATTTTTGGCAGCGCCTGGTTCGGACTCTTTTCCATGCTGCTGACCCTCGCGATCCTGTTTCTATCCGAAATTGTGCCTAAAACCATTGGAGCCCTGTACTGGAGCAGACTCGCGTGGCCTATTGCGCTGTTTATTCTCCTGCTGATCCGCACCCTGTATCCCCTGGTATGGATCTCAGAGCGTCTGACCCGCCTGATCTCCCGCGGTAAGACCCTGCATGTATTCAGCCGCGATGAGTTCCTCGCCATGACCAGAGTGGGAGAGCGGAGTGGCCAGCTCAACCACAAAGAGAGTCGCATTATCCGCAACCTGTTTCGTTTTGATCGCTTTCGCGTCGTGGATATCATGACACCACGCACAGTAATTGTTGGTATAAAAGGCGCGTTGAACGTCGACGAAATCTTCGATTATGTTGTGAATCAGCCGTTTTCGCGTCTTCCGGTTTACCAGGTTGACATGGATGACATCAGCGGCTTTGTCTTGAAAACAGATATCATGCTGGAAAAGGCCCAGGGGCGTAACACCACGGAAATAAAAGAACTCGCGCGCGAATTACTCACCGTGCCGGAAAGTGTTTCTCTGTCAATGCTCCTCGAACATCTACTCAAAGAACGTCACCATATCGCCCTGGTGGTGGATGAATACGGCGGGACTGAAGGGCTCGTAACCCTGGAAGATGTGGTGGAAACACTGATGGGGATTGAAATCATGGATGAAAGCGACACCGAACAGGATATGCGTGCCATGGCACGCCGTCTGTGGAAGGAACGCGCGCAAAAGCTGGGCGTAGAGGCAGAACTGGTGGAGCAGGTACGCGAGCAGCACGACTGAAGATGGGGCGCGCAGGTGATGAAATCGCCTTTACATGAAGCTGAGCAACATCCGGATTCCCATAATGAGAAGAAAAAGCGCAAACAGCTTTTTCAAACGCGCCACCGGGAGGGCATGCGCGAGACGTACCCCCGCAGGAGCCGTTAGCACACTCGCGAGGGCAATACCCGCAAGGGCGGGAAGATACACAAAACCCACACTTCCTGCAGGAAGGCCGGCAACCGTAACGCCATTGAGCACATAGCCGATGGTACCCGCGAGGGCAATAGGAAAACCGATGGCGGATGAGGTGCCCACCGCGCTGTGCATGGGCTGATTCGAACGCACCAGAAACGGCACCGACAGGCTTCCGCCTCCAATTCCCACCAGACTGGAGATACCTCCAATCAGGGTTCCCATACCCAGGACTCCAAGGGTTCCGGGGAGTGTATATTTGGGCTGGGGACGAACATTGAAAAACATTCGCCCCGCCACGTAAAAGATGAACAGCATAAACATCAGACTCAGGAATTTACTGCTGAGCTGTGCCGCCACCCAGGAACCCAGCAGGGTCCCTACCAGAATCCCCGGCGTTATGCTGCGCACCACGGGCCATAGCACCGCCCCACGCGCATGGTGAGAGCGGAAACTCGACACCGAAGTAAACATGATGGTGGCCAGGGAAGTTCCCAGAGCCATGTGGATGATGAAAGCCTCGGGAAACTGCTGCGCAGAGAACAAAAACGCCAGCAACGGCACAATAATTATCCCGCCTCCAACCCCGAAGAGTCCGGCCAATAGCCCTACGAATGCACCCATGAGCAGGTACGCCACCCAGAACATAAACAACATCTCCATATAAATTCGCTGTTATCCTGGCTGCCCCTTAAATATAAACAGCCTCAGACATTGGAACAGCTGTGTGCATAAATACCTACCGCAAAAGGCTAGCTGTAACTATCCACAACTGCAGGAGAAAAAATCCATGATGCTATTGCAAATTTATGTGAAAAGCTACGCATTCTTCAGCTTACACCATGCGCCGCTTATTTAGCCACCCCGATCCCTGGTAAAAAACCGATCATGATCCACACACCAAGAGTCGGGTATATCTTTACCCCCCACTGTGTCTGGGTTATTCTTGAATTGCTCGCTGCCCACGGGGCTTGGGGTACTCATGGATACATGGGCTGTCGATACCAGAGCAACCCTAAAGCATAAATCCGAATGTTGGAGGTACGCAGCTTCATGAAACATACATCCACCCTGACATGGCACAAAGAGACTACACATAAGATTCTCGCTCATCTTAATACCAGCAGCGCCGGACTTAGTAGCACAACTGCCGAGCAACGTCTGCAGCTATATGGCGAGAACAGACTCCCGCAGGGGCAACAACGCACCTTGTGGAATATTGTTCTGCATCAGTTCATCAGCCCGCTGATCTTTATTCTCATCGCTGCCGCCATCGCATCCATTGCCATTGGCGAACCCAAAGATGCAATCTTTATCTTTCTCGTCATCTTTATAAACAGCGCCCTCGGAGCTTATCAGGAATACAACGCAGAGAAGAGTGCCTCGAGCCTGCAACAGTTACTCAAGATAAGCGCCAGGGTCAGACGCGATGAAACCGAACAGGAGATTGCTTCAGAGGAGCTGGTCCCCGGCGACATTGTCGTCCTCGAGTCAGGGATCAAGGTGCCTGCAGATGTGCGCCTGTGCCAGGCGTCAAACCTGAGCATAGATGAAAGCTTCCTTACCGGAGAATCGATAGCCGCGCAGAAAAACACCCAGGTTCTGCCCGAAGATACCGGAGTGGCGGAGCGTGTCAATATGGCGTTTGCAGGTGCAACAGTGATGTCCGGACGGGGTATCGGAGTAGTAGTAGAAACAGGCTCATCCACCCAGGTGGGGCATATCGCACAGAAGGTGTCCAAAGGAAAATCCGCCAAACCGCCTCTGATTCAGCGCATGGAAAAATTCATCAACCAGATAACCGTGTTTATACTGATTCTGAGCGTTATTCTCGCCATAGTACTGCGTCTGCAGGGGATGGATTTTGCTGCAATCTTTTTCTTTGTAGTGGCTCTCGCAGTTTCCGCGATTCCGGAAGGGTTGCCCGTAGCCCTGACCGTGGCGCTCTCCATAGCCACCAAGCGCATGGCAAAACGCAATGTCATTGTGCGCAAACTTACCTCGGTGGAAAGCCTCGGCAGTTGCACCGTTATTGCAAGCGATAAAACCGGGACCCTGACTGTCAACCAGCAGACAGCGCGCAAAATCATTCTCCCGGATGGGACCAGCTACAGTGCCAGTGGCGAAGGCTACAACGGCGAGGGAAACGTTCGCTCTGATACCGCCCCGGAGCACAGGATTTACCTGGAGCATAATCCGCCCCTGGAACAGCTCCTCAATGTGGCGGCACTCGCCAACGAAGCCGCCCTGTACCCAAAGGGCACAGAGTGGAAGCACTATGGGGACGCCATGGATGTCGCCCTGCTCGGGTTAACGTACAAGTTCGGTCTCGACCCTGATGAAATCAAGAAAAACCACCCCTTGCGCGCCAACATCCCCTACGAATCGGAACGTAAATTTTCTGCGGCATTCTGTAACAACGAGCATGATGAAGTGCAAATAGCACTGAAGGGTGCGGTTGACACGGTTCTGGAGTTCTGCACCACTATGCTCGACGCTTCCGGAACCCGGACAGTGGATAAAAAGGAAATAACTGCACGGGCGGAAGAGCTTGCGCTTCGGGGCTACAGGGTCCTCGCTTTTGCTACGGGCTCATGGCCCGATTTTGAACCCAGGGAGCAATACGCGGATACCGACATCCCGCCCCTGACCTTTACGGGTCTGGTGGGTTTTGTGGATCCACTGCGGGCCGAAGCTGCAGATTCCGTCACCTCCTGCAGCAAAGCAGGCATCAGGGTCCTCATGATAACCGGAGACCATCCCGCCACGGCAGGCACTATCGCACAGGAATTGGGTATCCTTTCAGACAGAAACAATGTAGTCACCGGACAGATGCTTAGCGCCACCGATGGCCCGGATGATCCGGAGTTTGCGCGTCTGATCTCTTCAACCACGGTATTTGCG
>JAIVHC010000153.1 GCA_020201305.1 Geobacteraceae bacterium | reverse complement strand
GGGCAACTGTGTGGGAAAGTAGGTCGCCGCCGAATTTTTTCTCTGAAAGGACCCACTTTTGTGGGTCCTTTTTCTGTTTGGGGTGTAACTGTTCACCACAATTTAAAATATCATCAGGTGGTGTACTTTTGCCTGATTACCGGCTTAGTCTTTCTTCATTTCTATGGCGTAGTTCTTGATCTTGCGGTGCAGGTTGGAGCGTTCCAAGCCTATTTCTTCCGCCGTTTTAGATACGTTCCACTCATGTTCCTGTAACTTGGAGCGGATAAATTCACGCTCAAAGTACTCCCTGGCCTCCTTAAAGTCAGAATAGTCTATGGAAATGCCATGCTCGTTCTGTTCGGGATTCTTTTTTTCGCTAGCTGTACGTATCTCTACCGGCAGCGCACTAACCTCAATCACGTCGGACTGGGTCATGATAGCCAGACGTTCAATGATATTCTTCAATTCCCGCACATTTCCGGGCCAGCTATACGCACAGAGTGCATTGAGAACTTTATCGGAAAGCTCTTTGCTTTCTACATTTTCCTTTAGGCAGTAGGAATTGAGGAAATGATGTGCGAGCATGGGTATGTCTTGGGGCCGCTCGCGCAAGGAGGGTACATGGAATGGAAGTACGTTGAGGCGGTAGTAAAGATCCTCGCGAAACGTTCCTGCCTTCATCTCTTGTTCCAGATTTTTGTTTGTGGCGGCAACTACACGCACGTCTACCTCAATGGTCCTTTCTCCACCCACACGCTCGAACTTACGCTCCTGCAGAATACGCAACACTTTAGCTTGGGTTTTCAAGCTCATGTCGCCTATTTCGTCTAGAAACAAGGTTCCTTCGTGGGCTTGATCAAACTTCCCCTTACGCTTCGAAGTTGCCCCGGTGAAAGCCCCTTTTTCATGGCCGAAGAGTTCTGATTCGATCAGATCTTCAGGTATCGCCGCGCAGTTAACCTCGATAAACGACTTGTCCGCCCGGCGGGACTGGCGATGTATGGCGCGCGCGACTAATTCTTTGCCTGTGCCATTTTCTCCAGTTATCAGAACCCACCCCGATGTTGGTGCGGCTATCCTGATCTGATGTTTTAATTCTTTTATCGGAGGACTTGTGCCGATAATTTCATAATCGCGTGCTACTCGAGCACGAAGCTTTTTGTTTTCCTTTACCAGTTTATTCACCTTGAGCGCGTTCTGGATACATACGAGCAACTTCTCAACTGATATAGGTTTTTCGATAAAATCGTGCGCCCCGAGTTTGGTTGCTGTTACTGCCGTTTCTATAGTCGCATGCCCACTCATCATAATAACTTGCATGCTTTCCCCGGGAGCGCGAATTTTCTTTAGCATACTTATCCCATCCATTCCTGGCATCCAAATGTCCAGAAGAACCAGGTCTGGTGCATCCTCTTCTATTAGCTTAAGGGCCGTTTCTCCATCGCTGGCTATGCTGGTTTGGAATCCTTCGTCCTGAAGAATTCCGGCAAGACTGGTCTGGATACTCTGTTCATCGTCAACTATCAGTATATGCTGCATAGATTGGGTCTCTTTATGGATTTTGTTCAGGATAGTGGGAGTTCAATTATGACTTCAGTGCCACGTGGATGGTGGTCTTTTACCCTGATGTAGCCACCGTGGTCTGAAATTATAGTCGCGACAATTGCAAGACCAAGTCCGGTGCCGGCTTGTTTGGTAGAAAAGTAGGGCTCAAATAAACGTGGCTTATCTTTTTCCGGAATTCCGCAACCTGTGTCAATGATTGACAAGGTAACCATATTCAGAGCGCGATTCAACTCTGTTTTTAGGGCTATATTTCTGGGAGGATCTGTTTCATTTACTGCATGTACCGCATTATCCAGCAGGTTGATTATCACACGCTTGAGCTGCTCTTTATCCACGTTTATTTTGGGGAGGTAAGAGTCTGCTGCAAAGCTGAAGTTGATATCCTTGTGCCCCTGTTGATACAGGATTAGGGTGTCACTGATAATGGAATTTACATTCTCCGGTGCAGGATTACTCGCGGGCATGCGCGCAAAATTGGAAAATTCATTGACAAGATTTTTCAGGTCATCGACCTGGTCGATTATGGTTTGTGTGCATTCATCAAATACGTTGTCTTCGTCGCTGAAGCGATCAAGATAGCGGCGGCGTAAGCGCTGGGCTGACAACTGGATGGGGGTAAGTGGATTTTTTATTTCATGGGCAATTCGTCGAGCTACTTCGCGCCACGCTGCCATGCGCTGTGCTTTTTGGAGTTGAGTCAGATCATCGAACACAATAACGGTACCCATAATATTTCCATGCTCATCATGAAGGCGTGTAGCATTAAGTAACAGGGTGATCTGTTGTCCCTGGATACTCAAGGAAATCTGACGTTTAACTGTTTCTTTCCCTGACTTAATCAATTCCGCCAGGAAGCTTTTGACAATTGTCAATTGCTGTTGATTGACTACCTCGCCATATTTGCGTCCTAGAACCTTATCTCCTTCAATCTTTAGCAGGCGCTCGGCAGATTTGTTTATGGTGGTCAGGTAGCCATTTCTGTCAATAGATATGACACCGGCAGTGACATTGCGCAACAGTATTTCCATGTAGCGCCGCCGCTGTTCCAGCTCAATATTGAAGTTTTTAAGTTCATTATGCGCCTGTTGAATTCGGGCGCGTTCCCGGCTTAGTTCTGTGGTCATTTTGCCAAACGAATCGATTAATTGACCAATTTCATCATCTCCTGCTGGTGGGAGTTGTACCTTAAGATTGTCATTGCTGATTTGGTTTGTCGCAGTTACCAGCTCTTGAATTGGCACGGTGATTGAGCGCGCGATGCGCAACCCGAACCAAGTGGCAAGGAATATAATGATTAGAGCTATCAGGAGGAGAATTGCGATGTAGCCTTGTTTGATTTTACCCTTAAGTTGTTGTGATTCTTTGTACTGCTGGTAGGTGGTTGAAATTTCCTCCATTTTGTTAACCAGCGAATAGGGAACGTAGTAGTTTATAACCACCACACCTACGACATCTTCGGTGTTCCAGTTTGAATAAACCGGCACAATCCCTCGGATAAGATCTGCTTTCCCTGTAGGGGTTATGCGGGTAAAACGCTCCCCTTTAAGAGCTTCACCAATGGTGGAAGAACCGGGGTCGGTAAAGTCCCCTGTGGGGATATCCGGGTTGGATGCGCGCACCAGCTCTTCGTGGGTGGAAGAAAAGACCTCTACAACTCCAAGATTGTATTCCTGCTGTTTTTGCTGAATCAGGGTGCGCAGATTGTCAAGGTTGCTTTCGTTAAGGAGTTTCTGCTCTTTGATCTGGCGTGCTAATTGATCCCCATAGAAGAGGGCATTGGTCGCAGAATTCTTATAGTATGTTTGTGCTACTGAGAGCGATTCTGTGAGCGATTTTTCGATCTCAGCGCTGAACCAGCTCTCAATCGAGTTGGTAATAAATGCGGCGGAGGCAAAGAAAAGAAGCAGGGTTGGGATCAGCGATAGAGATACGAAGGTTGCAACTAGGCGGGTGCGTAACTTGGCGCCCGGGATGTTGCGTCTGCGTTCGAGAACCAGTTTTAAGATATTCCTGAAGATCAGAAAGAAAAATAGAATGATCAGCAGAATGTTGATATTGATGAGGGCAAGGACCAGAATGTTGTTGGATATCTGTATTTGCGCGGCCTGTTCAAAGATCAGGCGCTTTAAAAACGGGAAGGAAGCGATTAACACGACGCTCAGGACTATGAGAACCCATTCGCGCCGTCGCTTGCGTTGTTCTGTGCCGGTTTTCTGGTTCTGCATAAGGGCTAATTATCTCCAGAGGGACACCGTAGCTTCAGTTTCTTGTCGATAAATTGTCAAGCATGATCTCATGCCCGTGTTCGACACGCAAGCAGGTGCAGCATATAAAAAGGCAGCCCGTATAGATGGGCCGCCTTTTTTATGTGCTCTTATTTACTTAAGGGATCAGGCCTCAGCCATGGCCACCTCAGGCTGGAGTACCGGAAGAGTTATACCTTCCTGAATGGCTTCTTTGTCAAACTCAATATAACGCCAGCATTCGGGGGAGGCCAGAATCTTCTCAACCATCTTGTGATTCATGTCGTGTCCGGCCTTGTGGGACTTGATGTGCCCGAGAATAGAATGACCCAGAAGGCTGAAGTCACCAACAGTGTCGAGAATCTTGTGGCGCACAAATTCATCTGCAAATCTCAGCCCTTCAGGATTGAGTATTTTATCCTCGCCGATTACGACTGCATTCTCCAGAGATCCACCTTTGGCGAGTCCATGCGCTTTAAGGGACTCTACTTCTTCATAAAAGCCGAACGTTCGAGCGGACGCTATGTCCTGGCAGAAACTATGCGGTGAAACCTTGACAGAACGGTTCTGGCGCTTGATGCAGGGGTGGTTGAAATCCAACTCAAAGCTTATGCGGAAAAAACGCGATGGAATAATGCTGATTCGCTTTTCTCCCTCCTGCAGATGGATCGGCTTGGTGATCGATATCAGTTTGCGACTTTGTTCCAGGCGGGTTACGCCAACAGAATGGATCGCATTGATAAACGGAGTTGCACTGCCGTCCATGATGGGAACTTCAGGGCCGTCAATCTCGATGATCAGGTTGTCTATGTGGCATGCCACCAGGGCCGCCATCAGATGTTCTATGGTCGATACGCGCACACCTCCCTTGCCTATTACCGTGGCCATACGAGTGTCGACTACATTTTCAGTGCATGCCTTGATGCGGGTGACTGTATCACCCTCTTTGCGCTCAAAAGTGATACCACTCCGGGCTTTGGCCGGACGTAGGGTGATGTTGATGGTGTTGCCGGTGTGAAGACCTGTGCCGACAATATGCAGAGGAGCTGCAATAGTACATTGGTGCAACATATATTTAATCCTTGGTTGGAGGTTTTCGCTTTTATGTATTAAATAAGCAAAACCTGTGCCAGGTATTTCGTGTGGCGTAAGTGGCTGTAGTTGTTAGCTTTGAGTTAGGAGTTAGAGCGGGCCTGAGTTTCTGGTGTGGTATCTGCGCATCGCCTGGGAATTATGGTGTGGCGCAACAGTCACACTTTTAGATCTTGCGTAAGAGGATTGTAACGAGGGCGCTATAAACGTCCGGAACCGATGATGGCGATTGCAAGCCATAATCCAAGAAACGCAGCTATGGAATATCCCAGAAGGCCCAAGGCTGGCATGCCAAAGAGTTGCGGCCCTGCGCCAGTTTGTACAATAAGGGATGAACCTATGATTAGAGAGCCAATCAGGAAGCTGAACGAGATCCTGTTGCTTGATTGGTCCAGGGTGCGGATCAGGCGTTCCAATCCCCGATGCTCCAGATCTATTTTAAAATTGTTATTGGTGATGTGTGAGAGCAGCTCTTTGAGGTTGCCGGGCAGTGCCTTGGTTATTTCATAGTAGTCGCGCAGAATCTGTTTGGATTCACGCCGCAGGGTTTCGCTGGAGTGGCGTTTGCGAATCAGCTTTTCAACCCCCGGGCGCATCTCTTCGATGAGGTTAAAGTCAGGGTCGAGATCACGCCCGATAGCCTCAATAATTATGAGCGCCTTGGCGAGCAGAATCAGATCGGACGGGAACTTTATTTTATGCGAACGGATGATTGTCAGAAACTCCGTAATAAATCGGTATGAGTCAATCTGCTTCAGGGGTAGGTAGTAGTAGTCCTCGATGAAGGTTGTGAGATCGCGCTTTAAGGTAGTCTTGTCAATGTCACGCGTCCCCGGGCGCGAAGCGATCAGGAGATTGGCGAGTTCTTCGCTGTCCTTGTGGAAGATACTCAAGACCAAGGTGGCAAGTTGCTGTTTGAGATCGTCATCAATGAGTCCAACCATGCCGAGATCGATAAAACACAAGCGCCCATCGGCGAGAACAAACACATTGCCTGGATGCGGGTCTGCGTGGAACAGGCCGTGTTCAGTTATCTGCGCCATGAAGGCCTGTGCTCCATCGTGAGCCAGAGCTTTCAAGTCAATTCCCTGGTTCTCAAGGGCACTGATGTGGGAAATTTTAGTGCCCTCGATAAGCTCCATCGCCAACAGCGCTTCGGTACTGTAATCCCAGTAAACCTTGGGGATATGTACTCGGTCATTGGAGGAGAAATTGCTTTTGAAGCGGCACAGATTGTGTCCTTCTTTGAAAAAATCCAGTTCGCGATAGATGGTGCGGCGGAACTCTTTGACGATCTCTTGAGCGGAAAACAGATTGCCCATATTTCCGTGGGCATCTATAAGGTTGGCGAGGTTTTCCAGAATATCTAGATCTGTGGCGATGGTTTTTTCAATTCCCGGACGACGTACCTTTAGTGCCACCCATGTACCCGAGTGCAAACGTGCCTTATGTACCTGCGCCATGGATGCTGCAGCCACCGGGGTGGGGTCGATGTAGCTGAACATCTCCCCGATGGTGGTACCAAGTTCTTTTTCAATTTGCAGGCGGATCTGATTCCATTCTACTGCGCTGACTTTGTCCTGCAGGTTGTTAAGTTCCAGGATATAACTGGCCGGGATGATATCCGCCCGGGTGGAGAGAAGTTGGCCCAGCTTGATGAACGTCGGCCCTAGCTCTTCGAGCGCCATACGCAGACGTACCTCGTCCGAAAGACGCTCAAGTGCCTTCTTCTTTGCATCTCTGGACATAACACGGCGCCCGAGTTCGAGATAGTAATCGATATTGAGCTGCTCGATTATATGCCCAAACCCGTGCCCGACCAGAACGGAGAGAATTTCGCGATAGCGCCCCAGCGATCGCAGGTTGCGGTTTACTCTGAAAAGAGAAAGCATCGGTTAGAATATATCTCTAGGCGTCTTTGCTGCAGCTCTGTTCAAGCGCGGCAATCCGGTCCTCAAGTGCTTTCAACTCCGTTTTGGTCACCAGCCCCATGCGCTCCGCAGCGGCGGTCACTTCTTTGGTGGCTTCTTCATGTATCTGCTCGCGGCGCTCAGAAGCGGCATTCTTGGCTTTTTCTTTCAGGCGCCGACCTTCTTCCTCGGTGAGGTTGAAGCGTTCCTTGAGTTCGTTGGCCATCTCTTCGGCCTTCTGCTGAGTCATAGATGCAGCGCCGATAGCGGTTAACAGGGTTTTTTCAACTATTTCGAGCATGGTGATTACCTCCACTGTTTAGATTGTTTTTACACGGATAATTTTTTGCCATTTTAACATTCAGGCACTGCTTGTATAGTCCTGATCTATACTTTTTTACTTCCCTACAGCTCAATTCCAAGATGTTCTGCTACCTCCTGACACCTGTGCCATGGTGGGAGGGGCAGCTCTTTCCAGAATTTATTACCAAAGCGTTTTGCTGCCGCTGAGGTTTTGAGATGTACATGCGCTTCTTCGAGGATGTGCATATATGTGTGCCTCAGGTCTCCGAGGTAGTGATTCAAAATGTTTCTGCATTGTTCTTCACTTTTGGGAACAAGAACCGATTTGTGCAGATAAGAGGCCAGGACGAGCGCATGCGCCTTAGCTCCTGTGGCTTCACACGTCGGATTGCCGAGGTTGTCACATAGGGAGTGAGACCCCATAAAACTTTGACATATATGCCAGGGTGGGTGATCCAGGCTGAACTCCTCTAACTCATCTGCGGAGATGTGGAAGATGTAGGTGGCAGGAAATTCAGGTAATCCCTGAGAGTCGAGTTCGTGTATTAGTTGCTGGCGTAGGTTCTGCTGTTTGTTCCCCCCGCTGTGGCGCGGGGCAGTGGCGCCAGGATCCTGCTGAGTATCGAGTTGGAGAGCGGCGTAAAAATTGGCGCTCCAGGCATCGCTCTGATCGCTTTCCTGTTCTTGGGTTTTGTGCCAGGCTACGCAAGTGGTGTGGGGGCCGATAAAGGTTGTGCCGCTGCCCTGCGAGGGTATTTTGTGTACATAGAGTTCGACACTTTGCGCTTCAGGGGCGTAGGCGGCACCGACCAGGGTAGTACATGTGTGTATCAGTTCCAGAGCCTTGTCGCATCCGTTCGCTTGGAACAGCTCAGGTGCGAGACGTGCATAGATACTTGAACCCTCTGCAATTATCCCTAGCATGTAAGTGAGCTGCCATATACCCATGGGCGTAGATTTCGTCAGATGGATACGTCGCCCCGGCCAAGCTACACGCATATGGGTATTGAGGGTCTCGAATTCTGTTGCATCTGGTTTAGTCAGAGAGGAAAAACACGCGTTGGTGTGAGATTCCGCCACAGGCGCAGGTATTGCAAAAACCTGCTCATATTGGGTGATAGATCGCGTATCAAGCCCGCGCATGCTGCGGGCCAGATTCTTTAGTAACAGGCGTGCGCCCGTATCAATTTCCAGATGCAGTGAACCGGGTTCAATTTCAGGAGTAAAGACAGAAATCTGCGCAGGGGGGAGTTCGAAACTCGGTGCCTGCAGAGGGCATCCAGCGGGGAGGGTACTCGCAAGAATCTGCTCCAGCATGGAGCATGCCCGTTCCGCATTGCTCCGGAACGGGCGGATCTGATCGAGGCGGCGCAGGAGGTTGTGGAGTAAAATACTGCTTTTTCTGTCCAACTCGGGTTCAGGTACCACGGCAAGAGATATATGGTCTGTGTAGGTGGCTTGTCTGAGGGTGGCGTCAAGGTGCTCAGGTTTAGTCTGTGCCGGGATGGTACCCGCATGGAGGGCGGAAAGCATGCGTGCTACGCAGAGTATAAGCTTGGTTTGTGCCTGATGTGTGGCGCTTTCGCTGTCGCTTAGGTTTTTGCGCCGCAGATATGCGCTTAGGTTGGGTATCCCTTGATTTACACTTTGCAGGCACAGATTGCTTAGGTGCCAGCTGGTTAACTCGCTGTTGCTCTTTGCTTCAATAACCGCCAGAATTTTGAACTGATCCAGGAGTTCGGTCAAGCCATCGAGATCCGAATGAGGCTTCATGTCGAAGCGTTTTTCGAGGGAATCTGCATGCCAGATTACTATCTCTGTCGGGCCCCAGGTGGCAAATTGATTCAATGCCAAGGCGTCGGCGCACGCTTGTCCACGTTTGAGGAGATGAGAGGGGATTCCCTCCTGGGCGCAAAAGAACACACATCCACCGGCGATACAGCTGTCGCGATTGATCCAGAAGACAAGATCCGGAGTGATGTGCCCTTCGGAGGTCAATAGAGATGAATCTGTAGTGACCTTACGAAACGGGTAGCGCCCTTGGGTTATAATGTTCCGGGCCTCGATTCGAAGTTGCTCTGCGGGAGATAAAGTGTCAGGGCTCATATGTCAGATGAATCGAACAGGTTAGCGGTATTGATGTTTTTGAGGCGCTGAAAATGTTTGTATGCGAGTTCAGTGGCGATGCGCCCCCGCGGGGTTCGGCTCAGATATCCCTGCTGTAACAAAAAGGGTTCAATGACCTCTTCAATGGTGTCTTTTTCCTCCCCGATCGCCGCTGCCAGAGTGTCGAGCCCTACAGGCCCACCGGCGAATTTATCCATGATCGCTTTGAGCAGGGTAGTATCCATATGATCGAATCCGAGTTTGTCCACTTCCAGGCGTAACAGTGCCTGGTCCGCCGCCTTGCGCGATATGGTGCCGTCACCTTCTATCTGAGCAAAGTCGCGCACTCGGCGCAACAGACGGTTGGCAATGCGGGGGGTGCCTCGACTGCGCCTGGCAATCTCCATCTCACCATCACTGCTGATGGGGATTTGTAGAATTCCTGCACTGCGGCGCACAATTACGCCGAGTTCGGTGTCGGTGTAGAACTGCAGGCGGCTGATGACTCCAAAGCGGTCGCGCAGAGGAGATGAAAGCAGGCCGGCTCTGGTGGTAGCTCCCACCAGGGTAAAGCGTGGCAGATCGAGCTTGATGGTGCGTGCGGACGGACCCTGCCCGATCATGATATCGATCTGGTAGTCCTCCATCGCCGGATATAGGATCTCCTCCACTACCGCAGACATGCGGTGAATTTCATCGATAAAGAGGATGTCTCCCTCTTCCAGATTGGTTAGGATTGCTGCGAGGTCTCCCGCTTTTTCAATTACCGGCCCCGAAGTGCTCTTGATATTTACCCCCATTTCGCTCGCGATGATATTCGCCAGGGTGGTTTTCCCCAGGCCGGGAGGGCCGTAGAATAGTACGTGATCCAGGGCTTCGGCACGTTTTCGTGCGGCCTGAATAAACACCTCAAGGTTGCTCTTTATCTGCTCCTGGCCGATATACTCTGCCAGAGTGCGTGGACGCAGAGGGTTCTCAAAGTGTTCGTCATCACCAGAATGTTCGGGGTCGATAAGGCGTTCGCTCATGGTAATGTTTACCTAACGGGTAAGGTGCTGCAGTGCCTGTTTGAGGATCTCCTGCGTGGTGGCTTCAGCGCTGACATCTATCTTCGCCAGAACCGCGCGGGCCTGCTTCTCTTTATACCCCAGGCTGACGAGAGCGGAAAGAACATCATCACCTGAATGTTCAGGCTCAGAGGCCCGCGGGTTCTGTTCCTGGATGTTCTCCGGAGTGGCAAGCTTGCGTACCTTCTCGTGCAATTCCAGGATCAGGCGTTCGGCGGTCTTTTTCCCGATACCGGGCAGGGTTGCTAAGCGCGCGGCATCTTCGTTCAGGAGCGCCTGGTGCAGATCGGAGCAAGTCATGTGCGATAGAATGTTCAGGGCAACTTTAGGCCCTATGCCATTTATTCCAAGAAGCAGAATAAATGCCTCTTTTTCTGCCAGAGTGAGAAAACCGTAAAGCTTGAGAATCTCTTCCCGCACATGGGTGTAAATGTACAGGGTGGTGCTCCCTTCCTCGGGGAGACTGTAATAGCTGGAAAGGGGAATCTCGACACTGTAGCCCACCCCGTGTGTTTCAATGATCACGTGTTCCGGGGTTTTATGCCTTAGAGTGCCGCTTAGCAGGGCAATCATTGGTGAAACTCCTGTAGGATAAAGAGTATAGAAAACAGCTCAGCTGAAGTTGAATCGGGTCGGATTGGATCGAACCGGACTTGTCTATCTACCTGTTACACCATTGTGCAATTCCTCCAGCCTTCATGCGCTTGTTGAGTGTGTGGCTGTTGGCATGGCAGATGGCAATGGCCAGCGCATCCGAAGCGTCCTCCTGCGCGATTTCAGGTAGTTTCAGGAGTGCCTTCACCATCTGCTGAACCTGGGTTTTCCCGGCTTTGCCGTAGCCTACCACCGCACTTTTTACCTGCAGAGCGCTGTATTCATACACAGGCAAGCCTGCGTTGACCCCTGCGACTATGGCAGTGCCGCGCGCCTGCCCCAGTTTCAGGGCCGAACCGGCGTTTTTGGCCACGAACACCTTTTCAATGGCCATGGTGTCGGGCTTGTAGGTTTCAATGGCCTGCAGCAGACCGCTATAAATCTGACTCAGACGTAGAGGGAGTTCATCGCTGCTAAGGGTGTAGATTGCTCCATTGTCTACATGGCTCAGACGATTGCCGCGCTGGTCAACCAAACCGTAACCGGTAATACGTGTCCCTGGATCTATCCCCAGAATGCGCATGCATTTTAGCCCATCAGTTTTTCAAGAATTTCATCATCGATGTCGGCATTGTGATACACGTTCTGCACATCATCGTTGTCCTCAAGCATATCAATGAGCTTGAGCATCTGTTCTGCCTTTTTCTCGTCCAGGGGTACGGTTGACTGTGGTATCATGGTGACTTCAGCGGTTTCCAACTCCATGCCGTGTTCCTTCAAGCCGTCACGCACTGAGGTGAAATCGGTTGGTTCGGTGAGGATTTCGTAGGTGCCGCTTTCATCTTTCACATCTTCCGCTCCGCTTTCCAGTGCTGCCTCAAAGAGCGCATCATAGTCTGTGTCTCCACTAAGGGTGATCAGCCCCTTGCGGTCGAACTGGAATGCAACAGAGCCGTCAACTCCAAGGCTGCCATTGTGTTTGGTAAAACTGTGGCGCACATCCGCAACGGTGCGGGTGCGGTTGTCAGTGAGGAACTCCACCAGGACCGCAGCACCGCCGGGCCCGTATCCCTCGAGGGTGCCCTCCTCGTAATTTACCCCATCGAGGTCACCGCAGCCTTTTTTAATGGCGCGTTCGATGGTGTCTTTGGGCATGTTGCTCCCCTTGGCTTTCTCAACAGCTGTGCGTAAACGCGGGTTGGTGTCCATGTCGCCGTCACCAATCTTGGCTGCAACGGTGATCTCTTTGATCAGTTTGGTAAAAATTTTGCCGCGTTTTGCGTCCTGTGCCCCTTTGCGGTGTTTGATGTTGGCCCATTTACTGTGTCCTGCCATATAGATTCTCTCCTTGTAGTATCGTTCAACAGATGTGCTGAATTTTAAATACGAGCCGTCTGTGTTTTTGACCCTGGTGCTGCCCTGGTGCTGTAATATGGGTCGTGCTGTATGCGGGCTTGCGTGCCGCGAAGCACGCTCCACCATATCCAGACTACTGCTACTAGTAAACCGGCTCATGCTAACACGGAGCGTGGCAAGGCTCAACTTCATAAAAAAACGCCACCGGAAGGAGAGAGCCCGGTGGCGTAAATATAAGGGAGTTATTTCTGTATGTTTTGCCTTGGGGGATAGAAAATATATTGCTCCCTTGTCATTCGATAGCGTTCTTTATAAGCACTGACTGTGCCAGTGTGGAGGGGGAATATAGTTCTCTATACCTGATTCGACTTAAAGTGCCGGAATGTTGAGGAAATTTTTTTAGAGCTACGTTGTGGTGTCGAGTGGTGCAACTACTAAAAGAGAATCGACACGTGAAAAGTGTGTCGTAAGTGGCACGATATGCCACAAGTGTGTGTCGGATGTTGCTCACTTATGAGTCTTGAAGTCTGTACCGTTGAGCTCGTGCTTTTCTAGCAGGCGGTAAAAGCTGCGTCTGGGCATTTGCGCGTCGCGCGCGGCTTTGGCTACATTACCGTTACATTTGCGCAGGTAGGTTTTGATAAGCCCTTTTTCAATCAGGTTTGCCTGTTGCTCCATTTGTCTGCGCAGTGAGTCAGAATGTGTGCCAGAGTTGGCACTTTTGCCGCCCATGAGTTCCGTAAATACAACGGGGAGGTTGGCAAGGTGGATACAGTTGTCGTGGGTCAGAACCGCAGCGCGTTCAATGATATTTTGCAGCTCGCGAATATTGCCGGGCCAGTGATACAGACGCATCGCCTCAATGGCGTTGCGATCAATGCTGTCGATGTTTTTGTTTACCCGTTTACTTGCGTGGCTTAGAAAGTGTTCCACCAGCTCTTCTAGGGCGTTGAGGCGATTGCGTAACGGGGGCATGGTGATGGAGAAAACGTTTAAGCGATAAAAAAGGTCTTCTCTGAACCAGCCCTCTTCCAAGCCGTGTTCAAGGTTTTTATTGGTAGCTGCAATCAGGCGCACATTGACCTTTTTGCTTTTAGTGCTCCCCAGAGGGCGGATTTCGCCACTGTCGAGAACGCGGAGGAGTTCGGCCTGCAGTTTCGGGGTGATATCCCCGATTTCATCCAGAAAAATGGTTCCCTCGCTAGCAGCCTCGAATAATCCTTTTTTGTCACTTACTGCTCCCGTGAAAGCTCCTTTGCAGTGACCGAACAATTCACTTTCAAGCAAGCTGTCATTGAGGGTGGTGCAGTTCAGGGTTACCAGATGCCGCTCCGCGCGCGGACTCATCTCGTGGATAGCCCGGGCTGTGAGTTCTTTGCCGGTACCGCTTTCGCCCCGGATCAGAACCGTGGTGGGCGTGGGCCCAACTTGATGAATCAGATTGAGGACCTCAGCCGTATGCACGTCGTTGCCCACGATGGATATCTGGCCGCATTCCTGCGCCAGGGCGTGCTTGGCGAGTTCATATTTCTGTGACAGGATCAGCCGGTCCTCCTCTAGGCGCTTCAGGGCGAAAGGGGGACACATTTCGATCTCCGCCAGACCCTGATGTACTGCAATGGCGTGGTCGCGACAGGTGCTGTAGCCACAGCCGCCACAGTTCAGTTCGTCGGTTGCGGTGAGCTTGTTGGTCTGTTGCAGTATTTTGCGTACACTTTCACTGCTGGGCAGATCCAAACGCTGATATTTATTATAGAATCGCCGTGTCAAGCTGCTTTCCGGCACTTGACTCTCCTCAATCTCAGAGGCGCCATCTTCCGCATAGTAGGAAATATCAGTGCGTAAATAATGGCGCTGAATGAGGTTCTGTTTTGAATATGTGGTAAGACGGTTATTGCGTCCCGGCCCACCAATGCAACCCCCATTGCAAAAACGTATATCCACCAGTTTGGCGTTGATGCGCCCAGCAGCAAGATCGCGAATGATTTCGAGGGAGTCCTGCTCCCCTTCGCTGGAGATATATTCCGGATTAGCAAAATCGGGCTTTATACCCAATACCTGGAAAGGGCCACCACTGATAGGAAACAGGCAACCTTTGTGTGGCTTGTGACCATTGAAGGGTGTGGAACCCAGGCGCGCGAGATCGAGTTTGTGCTGTGCAAACAGCTGCCCGAGTTCTTGATAAGTGAGCACAATATCCACCGCATCGGCTACAGCATCGGCATATATCTCAAACTTCCCGGCGATGCATGAACTTATATATATAACGCTCGTATCTTCACCATATCGATGTTTGAGCATCCGACCCATGGCAACCATAGGTGATACTACCGGCATCAGACTTTTGATGATCTGGGGATAGTGGCGTTCAATCAGGTCCACAATGGTGGGACAGTGGGACGCTATAAGAGGCGCGGATGCGCGGGTTTTCAGATGCTTGAGGTATTCGTTGCTTAAAAGTTCCGCGCCATAACCTCCCTGATGTACTTCATCAAAGCCGAGACGCCTGAGTCCGGTTGCAAGCTGATTGGGAGAGATTTCTTTAAAGAAGGCGGGGTAGGAGCATCCCAGGACCGCAATCTTTCGCTTTTTCTGGGTCAGGATCTGTGCCGCCTGTTCGCAGCTATCTGCCACAACTTTAGCTTTTTGTGTACATACGGAGATGCATTTGCCGCAACCTATGCAACGCGAGTGGATAACCTCAACGTAGGTGGGGCGCACCCGGATAGCCTTGACCGGGCAATTGCGCACGCAGGCGTAACATTTGCGGCAGCGTTCTTTGACGGTTTTTATAGGCCCCATGGTTTTAAGGCTCCGGAATTTAGAGGTGGGATGGGTCGGATTTTTTGTATGTGTAGAATAGTAGCTTAAGTGTGTCACGCGTGGCACATTGCGTCAACGGCTAAATCGTTCCTGTCTGACATGGCGTGTGTGCATAACGTCAAGGCGGTGTGCTAAATGCCCTTCAGTTGCAGCTCGGCATGGCGCAAGCATGCCACCTGCCGGGCATCTGCACTCTCTACCAGTTCGGGAAGCTGTGTTTTACAACGCGGCTGTGCGTAAGGGCAGCGCGAGTGAAAGGAGCATCCTGGGGGGATAGCCGATGCTGAGGGAATGTCGCCACTCGGGGTGTACGCTTTTCGTCGGCGTGGATCTGCTATTGGAAGAGCCTGGAGTAGCATCTCTGTGTAGGGATGTAGCGGAGTGCTGAATATGTGTGCGGTGGAGCCGACCTCGATAATACGCCCGAGATACATCACCGCAACCCGGGTGCAGATTTGGCGCACCACGGAAAGATCGTGTGAGATAAAGACATATGTAAGAGAGTATTCACGTTTCAACTCCTGTAACAGTGCCACAATCTGTGCCTGTACCGACAAGTCTAGAGCGGAAACCGGCTCATCCGCGATAATGAGCTCAGGACGCAGGCTCAATGCCCGTGCGATTCCAATGCGCTGTCGTTGCCCGCCGGAGAATTCGTGCGGGTAGCGTTGTGCATCTGCGGGCTTAAGTCCTACCTCTAGCAGATTCCGTTCAATCTGGGTGCGCATATTTTCAGGGGCGAGGTTGTGGATAATAAAGGGCTCGGCGAGGATGTCACGTACGCGCATACGCGGATTAAGAGAAGAGAACGGATCCTGAAATACCATCTGCATGCCCCGCCGCAGAGGG
>JAIVHC010000031.1 GCA_020201305.1 Geobacteraceae bacterium | reverse complement strand
AGTGCGCTGGAGTTCAAAGGGGTGGTTTACAACGAGATGAAAGGAGCCATGGCGGACCCTTCAGGTCTGCTGGAACGGCGTACCACCAGGCACCTGTACTCGGATACCTGCTACCACCATAATTCAGGCGGGGAACCGCAGGATATCCCCGACCTCACCTGGGAGGAGTTGAAGGCGTTTCACGCACGCTACTACCATCCGAGTAATGCGTGCTTCTTTACCTATGGCAACTTTCCCGTGGAAGAACAGTTGGAACGCATCGATTCCCAGGTGCTGCAGCACTTCGATGCTATCGAAACCAAGAGTGAAGTTTCACCGGAACCCCAGCGCAATCAGCCCGTGTTTTCGGAGGAAACCTTCCCTCTCGATCCAGGTGAAGATCTGAGCGGCAAAACCATGCTCCACACGGCGTGGCTCACCAATGACATATCCGATAGTTATACCCGGCTATGTATGACCCTGTTGTCACAGTTGCTTTTGGGTAATCCGGGGGCACCGCTGTACAAGGCTCTGCTCGATTCGGGGCTGGGGAAAAACCTCACCCCCGGGTGCGGCTACCAGGATGACTACCGCACCACCTATTTTGCCGTCGGGCTCCAGGGAACCGAGCCCGAGCACGCAGAAGCGATTGAGACATGCATTCTGGAAAACCTGCAATCCATCGCCTCCACCGGTTTCAGCCAGGAGCGCCCTTATCCCATCACGTTGCTTCTGCGGATTCTCGGCCCCTGGCTCCACTGCAACGATCCCATGTCGGCATTAACGTTTGACACCAATTTTGAGCGCCTGCGCGCCGATGTCGCCAGGGGGGGATTTTTTGAAGAACTGATACAAAAATGGCTACTCAACAATAAGCATCGGGTGACCCTGTGTCTGCGCCCGGATCAGGAACAGGGTGCCCGCGAGCAGATGCAGGAACGTGGACGCCTGGACAAAATAAAGGCATCCCTTACATCGGAGCAGAAGCAGGTCCTGATCGAGCAGGCGCAGCAGCTGCAGCAGAACCAGGAGCAGGTGGAAGATCTTTCCTGCCTCCCTGATCTGGAGATGGAGGATATCGATCCGACTGAGCCCCGGGTCGAGGCCGAATCAGCGCGTGTATCCGGGCTCGATATACAGCGCTTTGCCCAGCCTACAAACGGGCTGAGCTACGTAAATATCTATTTTTCGTGTGCGCACATAGAAGATGAACTGGTTCCCTATGTGCCCCTGTTCTGCACCATGCTCACCCAGGTCGGAACAGACAAATACGACTACGTGGAGATGGCACAGCGCATGGAAGCCAAAACCGGGGGGATTTCATGCTCGGCGAGTGTCATGAACGATATCCACTCCCTGGATCGCGCCAGCGTCTGGGTGCGCCTGAACGGAAAAGCTCTGGACCGTAACGCGGAGCCACTGTGCGAAATAATCGCAGAACTCTGCACCAGCGCTGACTTCAGCGACACCGAACGCCTCGCTACCGTTATCGGGCAGATCAGAAGTTCGCTGGAAAATTCCATCCCCGCTTCGGGTCACAGTTTTGCCGCCCAGGCCGGCGCCGCATACCTGACCCCTGCAGCCCGGCGCCGCGAACTTTGGGGCGGGCTGGCGCAACTGCAGCACATCAAACATCTGGCTGCACTTGAGCAGGAGCAACTGACCCACACAGCTGAAATTCTAACGCGTCTGCAGAAGCAGCTTTTCGAGCGCAGCAATATGCATGTCGCCCTCGCAGCCGAAGAGGAACAACTTGACGCCGGCACCCATGCACTCACATCACTAATCCAGGCTCTTCCGGCTGGCAACGTACGCAGCAAGCCCCCGCTGGACCATTTCACCCCGCAGGAGGTGCAACTGGGCTGGGCCACATCCATACCGGTATCCTATGTAACCCGTTGCTTCCGCACTATTCCATACACCCATGCTGATACCGCGAGCCTGAATGTTCTTGCTACACTGCTGCGCGCTAATTTCCTTCATCGCGAAATCCGCGAAAAAGGGGGTGCATATGGAGGGATGGCATCCAACAACAGTGAGGGCGGGATCTTTACCATGCTTTCTTATCGCGACCCGCATCTGGAACGCACCCTGGATGTGTACAACCAAGCTCTCAAATGGGTCGAGGGGGGAACCTTCGGGGCACAGGAGATCAAGGAAGCTGTTTTATCCGTATTCAGCACCCACGATCGGCCCAAGTCCCCTTCCGGGCGCGCGGCGACTGAATTTGCATGCCAGCTCCAGGGGCTTACTTATCCTGAGCGCCAGCAGTTCCGCGAGAACCTGCTTAAGGTTACGCGAGAGGATCTGATCCGGGTGGCGCATACCTATCTGAGCAACCCCCAGAGTCCCGAGGCTATCTCTATCATCTCGAGTGAAGAAAAGCTGCGCAACAGTGTAAAGACACTTCCTCAAATACAGATAAATAGAATTTAGTCACAGCCCTGATCTTCTAGCCGCAAAAAAGCCCCTCCGGCACACAGGTTCATGTGTCGGAGGGGCTTTTTTTACTCACTTATCACCTGGGTTTCGCCGGTGTCGTTATTATGCACCTCTACCTTACCGCGCCACGCTTCAACCACCTTTTCGTCCATGGAGCGCACATGCAGATCCTGCTGCGGGAATGGGATCTCCACCCCTTCTTCAGCAAAGCGTTTGTACACCGCAATTCCGACCTCACTGACAATTGAAAGGCAATAATCCAGGTTATTGAGCCATATCCGCAACTTAAAGTCGAGAGAGCTATCACCAAAGCCTACAAACAACGCCGATGGAGCCGGATTTTTCGCTGCTTGGGGATGTTTGGCAGCCTCATCCTGCAAGATTTTGAGTACCTGTTCCATATCCGAACCGTATGCTGTCCCCACATCCATCACCACCCGAAACTGGGCATTGGAATGGGTCAGGTTGGTGACCTTCTGTGAAATCAGGTCACTGTTGGGGACGATAAGCTCAGCCTTGTTAAAGGTCTCCACCACGGTGGAGCGTAGCCCTATATTGCGCACTATCGCCCACTCGCCATCCAGGATAATGGTATCCCCTTTGCGGATCGGGCGTTCAAACAGCAGAATAATCCCACTGATAAAATTATTAACGATATTCTGCAGGCCAAAACCTATACCGATACTCAGCGCACCGGCAATCACGGCAAAATTCTGGAGTCCAATACCCGCAGCGCTGAAGGCGAACACCACCCCGCAAAAGATGATGAAATAGTGAATCAGGGATTTGATTGAATCACGCACCCCGGAATCTATATAACGCGGCCCGATCTTTCCTGCATCAAACATGGAGCGCACAAACCAGGAGAGCACCACAGCGCAGTACATAACAACGCCGATATTGAGCAGGGTTGCAATATCAATCTGGAGCCCACTTATCTCAATCCCGACGTAGGCAACCTTGTCCCAGATTGCCGCTATGCTGCTGCTGCCGCTCCATATTTTTCCGAGTGCCAGAATGGCGCTGCCCAGCACCACAAGTTTTATAATGGCGTTAAGCTGTTCTTTAAACGCGGCACCGAAGGTGCGGAAAAAATACACGCTCTGCGCTCTGCGATGATTGACCGCAAAATTAACCCCACCCTGAGTAAGCTTGATCACCATGGTGACCATGAGTGCGAGAAATACGGTTTTGAAGCTCGCATCCACCAGACGCGCGGAAAGATTGCTGTAGCCTCCGAACTGAGCCACAAGTGAAATCAGGCAGATGCCTATCCCGATGCGCATGGCGCCAATAATGCTCCAGTGTTCATTATCCTTGCGCCCCATGACACAGTAGGGAATCAGCAGCATCAGAAGCACCACTGCGAGGGCGGCAATAAATACGCGCATAATGGGAAGGGGAAGATTGACAACCTGCATAAAGAGTGTCATCAGGTACGCCCCTCCCAGCAGCCACACCAGGTTGCGATGGCGCCTTTTTTCGACAATCCCTGTAACTAGAACACAGGCGCTCAACACTACCAGGAGCGCAAGATAAAACCGCAACATAAGGCTCGGGGTCTGATACAGAGAACCGAGGGCGACACCAGCTATAAAAATACCGCTTGCCCACGGATGCGCCATGAGAAAGGCCCACTGTTTATTACCATGGTGGGTTACGGTGTAGTGTCTGATGGTGTATACCGCAACCAGAACAACTATAAGCTGCAGCAGAACAATCCACCATCCGGCAGCGATATCCCTCGCAACCAACCAGTCAACCTGGGCTATTTCAGCAGCGACCCTATTTGCGAGTTCTGCGCTGAACTGAGAGTAAAACGCAGGATTGACAAATGACGGAGCGGTTTTTTTAAACGTGGTGGAACGCATGTTCTGCAGTTCGGTATCCACCTGTTTTTCATAAATACTGTTGGCTTCCAGCAGGTCGGTGAACTGTTTTTGCAAGCGGATGTAGTCACCACTCAGAGAGACTACATTCTCCCGGAGAAGCTTGTTTTGTTCAAGAACCTGGGTGAACTCCTCCCCAGGAAATTCAGCGTCCTGTTTTTTGAGTTCCTCACGCCAGTTGCCCCAGTAGTCATAGCGTTCACGCCAGCGTTTACGCATATTCTCCAACTCGGAGGTCTGGGTTGAAATACGCTCTATATCAGCCTGAAGGTTCTTTTTATGTGTCTGCAGCAAAGTGGAGATCCGCAGCAGACGCTCAAAACTCTGATTATGCAGGTCCCCTATATCCTGCATTCTTGCGCTGAGTTCCTGTTGTTTAGTTTTGCGCTCTTTAAGGATGTTCTCCCATGTGCTGAGGTCTCTCAGGCCTTTGATGCGCTCCTGTGCCGCAGCCATATCCTGACGCGCTTTTATGGCCTGGGGCACAACATCGGCAGCGCCTGAATACACCGGCGGAGCTTCCGTTATTGTCTGCACGGAGGATTCAGCAGCCCCTCCCTGTGCCTCGGCTTTGACACTCGCAGGGAGGAGGATAAACATGGCGCTGACACAGAGTATAAGTGTTCGCAATATCCAGCATCTGATCATTGTATGCATTTAATTTCCTCGTTTAATTCATCTATACAACCGCTATCTTCTTTAGCGTCCCAGGACATCAATCTCGACCTCGTCATCGCGCAAAAATGAGGTATATTCATCGATGGTCACTTCCGCCTCTTCTTCTGCAGAAATACTTGCCAGATGCAAAAGGGCATCACCTTCGTACGCCAGCGGAAGATTGAGCCGCCCGATTACAATCCCACTGAAAGGGGCGTGCACTTCTTCAAACTCATCCCCGAGGGGGGCACTTATCGTCCCCACAACATCACCCTTCTCCACAACAGCCCCGAGGCTGGCGCTGGCGGAAAAAATTCCGCTCATGGATGCACGCACCCAACTGCTTTTATATGCCACTATGGGATCAAAGCGCGATGCTAGTCTGCGTGGCGGGAGCATGCCGGTGTGGCGCATCAGACGCCGAAGCCCGCGCAATCCGGTGCGGATAGCTGATTCGTTAAAATAGAGGGCCTCTCCGCCTTCAAACACCAGGACCGGTTTCCCCAGCGCTGATACCGCCTCGCGCAGCGAACCCTCACGCAGGGGTGAATCAAGTATGAGGGGCGCACCAAAAGCCATGGCCAACTCCCTCGTACGCTCATTATCCAGATTGGCCCGCACCTGGGCGAGATTGGTGCGATAATTGGAGCCAGTATGTAAATCAACCCCGAAATCACATCGGCTTGCCACATCGTGCATAAAGTGGTAAGCGAGACGCCCCGCCAGAGAGCCTTTAAGGGAGCCTGGGAAAGCGCGGTTAAGATCACGTCTGTCAGGCAGATAACGCGAACGATGGATAAATCCATAGGGATTAACCAACGGAATCGCGATGAGAGTACCGCGCAACTCCTGCAAATTCTTATGCGCCAGTAAACGGCGGATGATTTCCACTCCGTTGATCTCATCGCCATGGACGGCGGCACTTACAAACATCACCGGCCCTGCACGC
>JAIVHC010000145.1 GCA_020201305.1 Geobacteraceae bacterium | reverse complement strand
GCGCATGGATGGAGCGCCAGGCAAACCGGCTGGTGTATGAACGCCCCCTCGGTACCCTGGCAACCTACCTCCCCAGTGATGCGCGCGAAGAGCTCTATCAGGGGCTGATGCGTCAGTTCATCTTGCTGCTGAAGAAGGAGCTCCCCCCGTTGGTGGAAAGCCTCAATGTGGCGCGCATTGTGGAGGACAAGGTAAACCAGCTCGACCTCCTGGAGGTGGAGGATCTGCTCATGGGGATCATGCGCGAACAGTTCCGCTACATCAATCTGTTCGGGGCACTCCTCGGCTTTATCCTCGGGCTGCTTAATCTGGTGCTGCTGTATATGTAACTGTATATGTAACCATAGTGCCGCAGCTTTAAATCAATCGCCTTCAGAGAATGATCTCCCTCTGCGTCTGCCTTGAATTTCATACGCATTATCCAGGAGATCCAGGGTCTCGGACCAATATCCCCGACACAGCTCGATGAATTCCTCTCTTTGCGCATTACGCGGAAAACTTTCAACGCTCTGAATGCGCTCGAGATCTTGGATAGTGCTCTGGTAGTCTGAAAGGGTCTTTTTATAGCGCTGCCTGTCCACCTCTGGCACAACAATGGGTGGGAAACCGGCCTTAAGAACAGGGATATTGCAAAGCAGGCGCGCCATTCTACCGTTAGCGTCAAAAAACGGGTGGATGGTGACAAAGTCGAGGTGCAGATTCGCGTATACAACCAGGGCAGTATCACGTTCCAGTGGTTGTTGCAGAGACTGGTTGAATTTTTGCAACCATTCAGACATTAAGACAGGGGTATTCCTTGCAGCAGGATACTGACGCCACTTCTGTTTACCCTGGGGGTCAATAAAGTTGGTAAAGTTGTCCTCAGCTTTCCACGCTCCTACCGGACGATATTCATCCAGTACCGGATCGATCAGCATAACCCTGTGGAGCGCAAAACATCCTCATCCGTAATGCAATCTTGGTCCATCAGCTGATAGACAACTTCGATCGCTTTTGCGTGCCCGACCATCATTTCTGTATCAAATTCCATGGGTGTACCTCTTAAAATCATCCAAACGTAGGATCTGTAGGGGCAGGTCCCCGTGCCTGCCCGTTCCATCGGTGGCGTTGCTGCGACATTGAACCTGGGCACCCACGGGGGGATGCCCCTACAACACAATTATTTAAAGACCCAGGAGACTCTCACCCGCATATCGGGCATCGCACCCGCCCCTTATGTCATTCCAACCCGCTTACAAAGTTAAACTCTGTCGTACCAGGAACCTTGCGCCCCTGCCGATACGCATCCAGGACCTGCTTCCCGTCCTGGCTGAACACCCCGAGGTGAGACAGATCCAGGATCGCGCCCCGACATCCCATCTCCATCAATTCACGCGTATGTTCACAGAGGGAGAAATCACTCTCGGCGCTCAGAACCGTCAACCCCGCACTGGTACGTACGCGGTAGTGATCGCCGCGATCGGAGACAATGGGCTTATCCCCTTTCAGTTTGGGGATCTTGATTCTGGAGGTGAGCATGGCAACACTACTGTACACCAGGGCGCGCAGGGGCAGATCATTGCTGTTGCGCACCACAGCGGCCATATTGGCAGCATCATCTTCGAGATAGAGTTCACCCGCTGTGGCTCCGAGCTGACGCCAGGCGCGCGCGGCACTGCTATTGAGGCAGAACAGACGATAGCTGGTCTCCAATTGTACTTCGGGATGCTTGCTGAAGAGACGGAAATGGCTGAGATTATTGAGGCGGAACTGCTCGAAACCACAGCTGATCAGATAGTGCACCGCCTGCTGCAGACCCTCCCACTCGCGGTCAAACACAATAAAAGGGATATCCCACACCACGCTGCGCCGCTGGCGTGCGGATACCTTCCAGCGTCGATGCATAACCGCTGCACTCAGGGGAACAATTACCCTGTCCACATCCGGGGTTTCCATGGCGCGCATTTCGCGCACATCCCGCACTATCAGAGAGGTGTCCGCAGGAGGAGTTTCTCCACCCCCGCACGGGCGCAGATCCTCCAGGGCATGCTGACGCTGTTCTTTGCGCCTGCGGCTTAACTCTGCACTTAGATCGGAATCAAGCCGGGCGTAAAACTCACGCCGGATCTGTTTGAGTTGCTTAGGCGGGATAATCACCGCAGGGAGCTCTTCCACCTCGATATTG
>JAIVHC010000319.1 GCA_020201305.1 Geobacteraceae bacterium | reverse complement strand
GTTACCGGGGTGGAGCGTGCAGATGACGGCGGCTACAGGGTTGAACTCGACAGTGGCAATACCCTCGAGGCTGATGCGGTGGTGAGCGCAGCTCCGGCATATGCTGCCGCAGCAATGCTGGCCGGAATGGTTCCTGGTGCGGCAAAACTGTTGGCTGAAATTCCATACGCGCCCATGAACGTGGTGTGCTTCGGCTATGATGAACAGGATATCTCGTGCGATCTCAATGGGTTCGGTTATCTGATTCCGCGTGAGGAGCACTGCTCGGTTCTGGGAACCCTGTGGGATTCGAGTATCTTTACCTGCCGCGCGGAAGAGGGGAAAGTGCTGCTGCGTTCCATGATGGGGGGAGCGACCAACCCTGAAGCGGTACAGCTCACCGATGAGCAGGTTCAGGTTCTGGTGCAGGCCGATCTGGAGCGCATTATGGGGATTACCACTGCACCGGAGTTTGTGCGTATTTTCCGCCACAAGCGCGCCATCCCCCAGTATGTGGTGGGGCATGCGCAGCGCCTTGAATCTATCGAAGAGGCGTTGGCACAGCACCCGGCTATTATCCTCACCGGTAATGCCTACAAGGGGATCGGACTCAACGACTGTGTGGTCAACGCACGCCAGGCGGCACAGCAGGTGATGGATGTGTTGAAATAGTCATTCCTGAATGTATATTGGTAGCAAAAAGTGCTTTGCGGTTGACCCGTTGCGGTGCTTGGGCTATTTTCCACCTCTAGTGCACAATTTAGACCCAGCTTGAACCAAACCAGGCTGGCGCTGCACCTTGCGGGGAAAACCCGATCGCGAGGTGCAGTAGCGGGGCAATTTTATGATTTTTTGCGAAAGCATCAGTGTTGGGTGCTATCCAGCAGGTATTAATTAATCTATTAATCTGCCCCTTCCCCTCTACAACAGCTATGGAAATAGTTCCAGCAAAATCAAGGTGTAATGTATGGCTACAACTCCGCAACAAAACATATCCGTATCTGGTGACGCAACAGCACAGGAACAAGATACACACTCAGGCGCGCATTCAGTTGAAGAGAATGATACGCAAAAAGCATATCAGAAAGAGGTGGAACGACGGCGTACCTTTGGCATTATCAGCCACCCCGATGCGGGTAAAACCACCCTGACAGAAAAACTTCTCCTCTACGGGGGCGCGATTCAGATGGCGGGCGCAATCAAGGCGCGTAAGTCCTCGCGCCATGCCACGAGTGATTGGATGGCGATGGAGCAGGATCGCGGTATTTCGGTTACC
>JAIVHC010000199.1 GCA_020201305.1 Geobacteraceae bacterium | reverse complement strand
CTCTATGACCCGGTCAATCCCCGTGGGCGTGTCGTAGGTGTCCACGAGCAGCACCGTCTCCGGGTAGAGGCGGGTAAAATCGGCTAAAGCATCCGCTTCGTTATCATGAGCCTGGATGTAGCTGTGAGCCATGGTGCCCAGAGCCGGAACACCATAGAGGCGCGCGGCGAGGACATTGGATGTACCTGCCACCCCTGCCACATGGAATGCGCGGGCGGCCTTGATAGCGGCATCGATACCGTGCATGCGCCGCGCACCGAAGTCGATCACCGGGCGGCCCCGGGCTGCCATTACCAGGCGTACCGCTTTAGAGGCGAGTACGGTTTGCAGGCTGATCTGGTTCATTACCAGGGTTTCAATCAGTTGGGCTTCAGGTAGTGGCGCGACCACCTCCAGGATTGGTTCATTGGCGAAAACAGGTGTTCCCTCCGCTATGGCATAGACATCGCCGCTGAAACGAAAATTCGCCAGCCACTCCAGGAAGCTTTCCTTGAACATCCCCAGCGAGGCAAGATACTCTAGGTCGGCAGGATCAAAGCGCAGGGTTTCCAGTTGAGAGAGGACGGTGTCAAGTCCACAGGCCAATAAAAAGTTGCGCCGCTCGGGCAATCGACGCACAAATAGAGAAAAAACCGCGGTTTCGTGCATCTTCTCTTCGAAATAGGCCTGCAGCATGGTTAATTCGTAAAGATCAGTGAATAGAGCCAACTCTCCACCGTAGGCGCGAACAGCATGATTTTGCATGTTTCTATCCTTGGTCATGGTACCTCCTCGTATCAAAATAAATCGCAAAAATTTCTGCCGTTTATCCTTGCACCGTCTCCGGATCGAAAGAGTTAATATGCCATGCCTTTTCTCCCTTCCGTCTGTGATAAGGCTACTGTATTCTGTTTGGCTGTAAAAAGCTGTCTCTGCGTAATTGACTGCGGCAGGATGGGATAGATAGTACGTGTAAGATTCTCCGTGTAACACTTAACCCTAAATAAAAGTCTTTATTTGTCAAGACTGATGCTTTCGCAAAAAATCATAAGATGGCTAAGCAAAAATAAAAAGGAATTCAGGATGGGCAGAGAAAAAAATATGGCGCTCCTAGCGCATCAGGTAAACTTGCTCAGCTCGCTCCCCGTGGTAGTGTTGGATGTAGAAACTACCGGTATTTCTGCAGCAAAGGGGGAGCGGGTTATTGAGATTGGTGCGGTACGCGTGGTGGAAGGGGAGTTGGAGGAATGGTTTAGCTCGCTTGTTGCCACTCCCCGACCGATTTCGCCAGGAGCACTGGCGGTGCATAAGATTACCCCTGCGATGCTTGTGGGACAACCCCTGCCTGAAGACGTTTTTAGCGATTTTGCACGTTTTATCGGCACTGATATTCTGGTGGCGCACAATGCGGGTTTTGATATGCGTTTTCTGGAGGCGGAGTTCGCGCGTCTGGGGCAGCGGCTTACCAATTCGCACTATTGCACCCTTAAACTCAGCCGTTTGTGCTATCCGGATTTGCGCAGCCATAAGCTCGAAGTACTCGGGCGCTATCTGTTCGGGGACCTGCCGGGTATCAGACATCACCGCGCCCTGGATGATGCGGAACTGGCGGCGCGGGTGATGTTGCGCATCATGGCGGAGTACCGGGACTCCCGTTAATGCCGTCGTTCGGCACTGAGGAGAAACGGGGCCCGGGTGGCATTGGGGCAGCCGATGTTGATCACATCCCATTCCTGCTTTGCAAGGGTGGTAAAAAATTCAGATAGCTCCTTAGCTTCCCGTTGCCCGTTCGCATGTCCCGGATACACTACCATAATCAGGCGCCCTTTCGGCATCAGGGCGGCGAGTCCCTGTTTTATCGCGCTAAGAGTGGTGAATGCAGCGGTGGAGATACTGTGGTCCCCGCCGGGAAGATAGCCCAGATTGCCGAGAACTACCTTGGGGGCGCGTTGAAGATGGCGCTGCAGATCCTGGTGTCCGGAGTGGAACAGGTGTACGCCGGTGGTGGCGTCCGGGTACGGTTCGGTGCGCGCGGCGAAACAGTCCCGCGTACTATCGGTGTGGATGCAGGTAGGGAAGCCATGTGTTGCCAGGAGCCTGGCACTACGCTCCAACGCTGTATGCTGGATGTCAAAACCCAGCACCCCGCCCGTGGTGCGGGCCTCGACGCAACAGGCCAGATGGAGGCAGTCATTGCCGTTACCCAGGGTGAGATCGACAGCCATATCCCCGGGGCTCAGAACCTCTGCGCACAGAAAATGACTCCAGCCGATAATGTCGGAGATGTCGGTTGTATATGTGTGTGCGTCCATAGGCGATATCTCCTTTAATCACCTTCTTTGTTGCAGGCCTGCGCTGTCAGATTTGCGCGGTGCGGTTTTTCGAGAAGTGTCTTTTATGTCTGCGGGTTGTAGCCCCTCATAGTCATTAATTGTGGAGTTGCTAATTGCTCCTGATGGGGGTAAAGTTGCACGTATGAAAACAACAGACGAGACCCAATACAATGGAACCCCACTCAGTGATGAGATGGTGGAAAAGTACTCCTGTGCCGTGACCTTGTCCGACCTGGAGATTTTTGTCTATCCTGAGCTGCTCTACAGCTTGGTGCTGGCCAATATCATGTCGCCCGCAGTGTGGGCGTGGCGCGATGACCCCTGGTTTGCCAAACTGGATAAACTCAACACCTACCGAAAAATTCTGCGCCTCAAGCAGTTTATCATGGATCGCTATGATTTTAATCTCGATCTCGATTCGTGGGGACTGACGCGCAAGGATGTCGAGCTCGAACGTTTCCGGGATGTCATGGATCCCGAGGTTATCGAACGCAGCAACGCTCTCTTCGGCTATACCGGTGACAAGTACTATTTCGACATGAATATCCGGCGCCACTTCGGTCTGGATAAGTACAATAGCGATGTTATCCCCTATTGGAAAACCGAGACCGTGGAAGCGATGGACGCGTTCTGCTACCGCGAAGGCTATTCCCAGGGGGCGGGTGAGTGCGTGTCCCTTTCGACTCTGTATGCCGCCGCGCTGTATGTTGTGTGCGGCATCCCGCTGGAGCAGATATATCTGATGGCTACGCCGCTCCACTCGCAGAACTTCGTCGATGTGCGCGACGGAATTATTACCAATAATCGGCGCATTGTCACGCGCAATATGTGGTTCAACGGCACCGCTCTTACTGCACGTGCCCAGCGCGCTCTGCGTAATGAGCAGGTTACCATGGTGGCGCACAATACAGGCTACATTCACGTGGTGTATCCGCAGGCCACCATTGACCCGGAAGTATACACGCACTTCAGTGAGGCTCTGAGCGCTTTTATGCACACCGAGCTCAATGAAGAGATTCTGTGTAATTTCCTGCGTCAGCATTCCGAATTGCAGAAGTGTTTTCAACTTCAGCACCAGCGCCATGGCAAAAATTACTGGGTTGCGCTGGAGAAGGTGTATCGTTGTGAACATGGAAGCTCGTTCCGCGTCGGAGATCGCACTACACGGGACAAACTCCTTGATCAAGTGGATGAGTATGATTTCTTTCCCACCCCCCTCGAAGGGCGCATAGATCTGGAACGCTTTGAGAAGTTTTTCAAGCGTTTCCCGCGCGCGGATATGGATGAGCAGGAGGTCCAGGATGCACTCCTGAAGGAGTTTGAATGTTGCGGCGATGCCAGCTGTACCCTGATTGAGGATCTGCGCAATTTCATTGAGGTTACCCCGCGGCTGCCCGATCTGGAGGCGAAGCAACCCGGCCCTTCCGGACCCGCAGTAGAATTGGCTTCCGGTATGGAGCGCGCAGAGGTTATTGAGTGTTTGCGCTCTCAGCGTAAGCACAGCTCTACGGTGGATCTTGCTTTCTATGCCTACCGGGATATGCAGGAGTGCGCATGGGAGCCTTTCGTTCTTGCCGCACTGGAGCGCAATCCGGTGTGTGTGGAAGGATGTGCTGAACTCGATGACGCCGGCGTGATAGAGGCCCTCCAGCTCATGACAGCTGAATCGATCTACACTGAACAGCGTCTGGCCCAACCGGACGAGGTGTGGAATTTTCAACGTGGCGACGGAGTGGAACGCGCCCTGTGTCTGGCCACGGTATTGAAACAGCGCCACCCGGAGCAGCGCCTGAAGCTTTTGGTAGAGCCGCAACGCGCTATCCTCAATACGGGGAGCAGTGAGGTGGTTTTTGATTCCTCCAAGGGGTTGAGCCACCACCTGTTGATGTAACCGGTAAACCATACCTTTTTCGTCAAGTATGTTGACTTATGTTGTCCGGATGCGGCATAATCAGGAATAAAACATATTATTGAGCCGAGCGGCGCAAGGCGCCTGTTTAATGCCAGCCGGGATCTTATATTGAGATTTCGGCTCATGGGAGTGAGGATCTTACATGGAAAGAATTTTTCTGGATAACAACGCCACCACCCTGGTTGATCCTGCGGTGCGTGATGCCATGGAACCGTTTTACTGCCAGATGTATGGCAACCCCAATTCTCTGCATTCCTTCGGCATAGAGGTGCGTCCCTACCTGCACCGTGCTATGGAGCAGCTCTATGCCGGGATCGGTGCGGATGACGATGACGATATCATCATTAACTCCTGTGCTACCGAAGGCAACAATACCGTAATCATGGGGATGTACTTCAGTCTTCTGAAGGAGACGCGTAAGAAAAGCATTGTCACCACGAAACTGGAGCATCCCAGTATTCGAGAAGCGTGCCGCTTCCTCGAACGCCAGGGGGTAAAGGTTACATGGCTTTCTCCCAACGCGGATGGTCTCATAACGGCGGAGATGGTTAGCGATGCAATTACCGATACCACGGCATTTGTGTCGGTAATGTGGGCAAATAACGAAACCGGTCTGATTCTTCCTATTGAGGAGATTGGCGCGGTGTGTCGTGAGCGCGGAGTGTACCTGCATACGGACGCGGTGCAGGTTATTGGCAAGATCCCCGTTGATGTCAGCTCTTTCCCGGTGGATTTTCTCACCTTCAGCGCGCATAAGTTCCACGGTCCTAAAGGAGTAGGTGGGCTGTACATGCGCAAGGGTGCAACACTGCCGCCGCTACTCCACGGTGGTGAGCAGATGGGCGGCCACCGCGCCGGTACCGTAGATGTGCCCGGCTTTGTCGGCATGGGATACGCCATGGAACTCGCAACGCAGAATCTCGAATATGAGCAGAAGCATGTGCGTAAGCTCCGGGACAAACTCGAGGACGCGCTGATGGAAGTGAAGGATGTGCTGGTGGTGGGCGAACGCGAGCTGCGTACACCGAATACGGTGTATGTGAGTATCCGCGGTGTCGAAGGCGAAGCCCTGATCTGGGATCTCAACCAGGCCGGGATTGCCGCTTCCACCGGC
>JAIVHC010000198.1 GCA_020201305.1 Geobacteraceae bacterium | reverse complement strand
GAACAGCATTGAACTCGCCTTGGAGCTGTGGTGATGAACCCTATCTTCTTACTGGGGATAGAAACTAGTCGCTGCCGTAGGGCCAACGTAACCGGCTAAGTGAGCATTCTTCAGGATGTTTCGAAGGATGGAATCAGGGTGGTACCGCGAAGTTTTAAGCTCTCGCCCCTGTATGTAAATATACAGAGGAGGGGGCTTTTTTATTTGGTTCAAACGCAAAAAGTTCGTATCCAGTCAATCCTGTGAAAGGGGGTGGTTATGTGGAATCGGACCTAGGTGGCCTGGCCGTTAAAAGTCAGTATGTTAGAATATCAGAATCGCATTTCATAAGCCGCCCTTTGCACTGTAATGGCAAAAAACCGGGAGAGACAAAATGAGCGATAGAAAAAAGATCATAATTTTTGATACCACGTTGCGCGATGGAGAACAGTCACCGGGCGCGAGCATGAACATTGATGAAAAATTGCGTATTGCCGCCCAACTGGAAAAGATGAACGTCGATGTAATAGAGGCAGGTTTCCCCATTGCGTCACAAGGTGATTTTGAAGCGGTCAAGCGGATTTCGCAGACCATAAAAGGCCCTCAGATATCCGGCCTTGCCCGAGCGAGTGATGGTGATATTGACCGCGCGTGGGAAGCGCTGCAGTATGCAGGAGACCGGGGACGCATTCATACCTTTATCGCCACCAGTGAAATCCATATGAAGTACAAGCTTAAAATGAGTGAGGATGAGGTTGTTGAAGCTGCAGTAAAAGCGGTTAAACGAGCCGCTGGATACACCAGGAATGTAGAATTCTCAGCCGAGGACGCAGTACGTACCAGGCTGCCGTTTCTGGCCCGTGTGATTGAGGCAGTAATTGAGGCGGGTGCGAAAACGGTAAATATCCCGGATACGGTTGGGTACACCATTCCGTCGGAGTACTATGACATTATTGAGTATCTGAAGAACAATGTTCCTAATATCGAGCAGGCCGTTATCTCTGTACACTGCCACAACGATCTGGGGCTTGCGGTGGCTAATTCTCTTGCTGCGGTTCAGGCCGGGGCCAGGCAGGTCGAGTGCACCATTAACGGTATCGGGGAGCGCGCGGGTAATTGCTCACTCGAAGAGGTGGTAATGACCCTGCGCACACGGCAGGATATCCTCCCTTTCAGTACCGACGTTGTTACTGAGCATATTTATGCTACCAGCCGCCTGTTGACTACGGTAACCGGTTTGCAGGTACAGGCGAATAAAGCCGTTGTGGGTGCCAATGCCTTCGCGCATGAAGCGGGTATCCATCAGCATGGGGTGTTGATGGACAAATCAACCTATGAAATCATGACTCCGGAATCGATCGGGCTGAATCAGAATAAGCTGGTGTTGGGCAAGCACTCCGGCCGGCATGCATTTACCATGCGTCTGCAGGATTTGGGATACAGCCTCTCCACGGAGGATATCCAGAAGGCCTTTGTGCGTTTTAAAGACCTGGCAGATATGAAGAAGGAGATTTTTGATGAAGATCTCGATGCGATCATTGCCGACGAAATTATCCGGGTGCCCGAATGTTATAAGTTGCTTCAAATCAGCGTCTCGTCCGGTTCTTTTGCCGCTCCCACGGCTACGGTGCAGATGGAGGTAGATGGCGAAGTGGTTAAACGTGCAGAAATGGGGGATGGGCCTGTTGATGCGACCTTTAAAGCGATTAAAGCCCTGACCGGAACCGACGCCCATCTGCTCCATTTTTCTGTAGGTGCAATTACTGGCGGTACGGACGCTCAGGGAGAGTGTACGGTCCGTCTGGAAAAAGATGGACGCGAGCAGTTGGGTCAGGGAGCGCATTCCGATATCATTGTCGCTGCAGCGAAGGCGTATATCAACGCTTTGAATAAGATCGTCTCTATCAAAAAACGTACTCAGGTAAATATCTAATTTTGAATAGCCAATCTGGACTGGATGCAGTTCAGGATGTATTTTGATGTAATTTTTCGCTATAGTAACGCTAAGGTTAGGCAGGACGTAATTGAGTAAGATTGCGTCCTGCCTTATGTTTGTCCGGGCTTCCCGGAATATTAACGTGTATATGCAAATGCAGGAGAGACTATGGGCAAGACAATCGCGGACAAAATATTTGCCTCACACTTGCGGGATGAACCTTTTGAGGGCGCCAAGGTGCTGAATCTCGACCGTGTGCTGTGCCATGAAATCACTACGCCGGTCGCCATCGCTGATCTCGAATGGCGTGGCAAGGATCGGGTGTTCGATAAAAGTAAAATAAAGGCCGTTATTGACCACGTTACCCCTTCAAAAGATACCAAGACTGCAATACAGGCGAAGATGATTCGCGAGTGGGCACGGCGCCATGAGCTGGAGGATTTCTTCGATGTGGGCAGGAACGGGGTATGCCATGCACTCTTTCCTGAGAAAGGCTACATCCGCCCGGGATTTACCGTGATCATGGGGGATAGCCATACCTGTACCCATGGCGCTTTTGGAGCCTTTGCTGCCGGGGTGGGAACCACCGACCTTGAGGTCGGAATATTAAAGGGAGTGTGCGCATTCCGCCACCCGGCTACTATCCGCGTGAATCTGCGTGGGGGTCTGAAGCCGGGAGTATACTCCAAAGATGTTATTTTGCATGTTATCGCTAAGCTGGGGGTAAATGGTGCAACGGATGCGGTGCTGGAGTTTGCCGGACCTGTTACAGAGGGTATGAGCATGGAAGCGCGCATGACCCTGTGCAATATGGCGATTGAGGCTGGCGGTACATGCGGGATCTGTATGCCGGATGAAATTACCGCAGATTATCTCTGGCCCTTTATTCAGGACGAATATCCAAATAAAGAGGCTGCGGTAGATGATTTTAAGCAATGGCATTCCGACCCGGATGCGGAATACAAACAGATTCTTGATTTTGATCTCTCTGATCTCGAGCCTCAGGTCAGCTACGACTACAAGCCTGACTGCGTCAAGCCGGTAAGTGAGCTGGCAGGTGCCAGGGTTGATCAGGTCTACATTGGAACCTGTACCAACGGGCGGATCGAAGATCTGCGTGTAGCGGCAAAAATACTTGATGGACGCACCATTGCTGACTCAGTACGTGGAGTGGTGTCGCCAGCGACACCCAAGATTTTCCGTCAGGCTTTGGAGGAGGGACTGATTGATATTTTTATGCAGTCCGGTTTTTGTGTCACCAATCCTACCTGCGGAGCCTGTCTGGGGATGAGTAACGGTGTGTTGGCCCCCGGTGAGGTGTGTGCCTCCACAAGTAACCGTAACTTCAACGGACGTATGGGTAAGGGTGGCATGGTCCACCTCATGAGTCCGGCAACGGCAGCGGCAACCGCTGTAACCGGAGTTATAACCGACGCGCGCACTCTGTTATCTAGAGTTTGAGCCCTTTTCGGGATCGATGTAACCTAAGTTTATGGATGGAATTATGGAAAAAATTTTCAAAGGACCGGCAATTTTTCTCGATCGCAACGATATCAACACCGATGAAATTATCCCGGCCAAATATCTTACCGAAGTTACCAAGAAAGCCCTGCAGCCATATATGCTTGAAGATCTGAAGTTGGATGGTTTTGATCCCCATGGCGATGAGCTGAAAAATGCACGTGCCGTTGTCACCCGGGAGAACTTCGGTTGTGGTTCCTCGCGCGAACATGCTCCCTGGGTATTCGAAGTCAATGGTGTTCATACCATTATAGCGCAGAGCTATGCGCGCATCTTTCGTCAGAACATGTTTAACGGCGGAATGCTTGCCATCGAATTACCCCAACAGGAGATTGATGCCCTGTTTGAGTTGGGCAAACAGGGCACTGTTACGCTCAATGTAGATGTGGATGCTCAGATTATACATGCCAGCGTAGCAGGGCAGGAAAGCGAATTCCCTTTTGAAATCTCCGAATTTGACAAAGCCCTGGTTAAAGCCGGAGGCTGGGTTGAATTTGCAGATGCACGGTATTAATCAGGTATAGTTGCCTCTGATGGCATCCCAAACATGGATAACACTTGACGCCAGCTGTGTCTATTTTGACACAGCTGGCGTGTCATATGTGGCACATATTGTTGTTGTGTTAAATCAATGCGGGCAAAAATAATTGACATTTGTCCTCCCGCACAACACTATTTAATCCGCGTTGCAATCTGGACCCCGGTTGCACAGAGCATCTTTATTTACTCAATTAGGAGATACACGTGACTGATAAATCATGGAATGTAGCTGTACTTCCCGGCGACGGCATAGGCCCGGAAGTTATGACGGAAGCACTTAAGGTGTTGGACGCAGTTGGAGTGAAGTTTGGTACCAGATTTAACTACACCCATGCGAATGTAGGTGGCGCCGGGATTGATAATGATGGCAAGGCCCTTCCGCAAACCACCGTAGATACATGCAAAGCTGCTGACGCTATTTTGTTCGGGAGTGTAGGTGGCCCCAAATGGGAATCCCTCCCTCCGGATGAACAGCCGGAGCGTGGTGCTTTGTTGCCCCTGCGGAAGATCTTCGGCCTGTTCTGCAATCTGCGTCCGGCGGTTGTTTTCCCTGCCCTGACCGGCAGTTCGTCACTCAAGGAATCGGTCATTGAGGGTGGCTTTAATATTCTCGTAGTGCGAGAACTCACTGGGGGGATTTACTTTTCTGAACCCAAGGGTGTTGATGAGAAGGATGGCGTGCGGCGTGGCTACGATACCATGCTCTACACTGAACCTGAGATCGAGCGCATTACGCGTGTTGCCTTTGATGTGGCTAGAAAAAGGGGTAAAAAGGTATGCAGTATCGACAAAGCCAACGTTCTTTCCACTTCAGTGTTATGGCGTGAGGTTGTGGCGCGTGTAGCAAAGGATTACCCTGATGTTGAGCTGAGTCATATGTATGTAGATAATGCCGCGATGCAGTTGGTGCGGTGGCCCAAGCAGTTTGATGTGATGCTCTGTGGTAATATGTTCGGTGATATCATCTCTGACGAAGCTGCAATGCTAACCGGCTCGCTGGGAATGCTTCCGTCCGCATCTCTTGCTGAGGGCAGTTTCGGAATGTATGAACCTTCCGGCGGTAGCGCTCCGGATATCGCAGGGCAGGGGATTGCTAATCCCATTGCGCAGATTCTCTCTGCTGCGATGATGCTGCGTTATTCATTTAATATGCAGGACGCCGCAGATGCGGTGGAAAAAGCGGTAGAAGAGGTGCTGAATCAGGGATATCGAACCGGTGATATCCACCAGGGCACGGACCGTGAAACAAAAGTGAATACCGTGCAGATGGGAGATGCTATACTTAAAGCTCTGGGGACTATAGAGGATACGCTTATGAAAGTAGGATTTGTTGGCTGGCGAGGCATGGTTGGTTCCGTACTTATGCAGCGGATGCAGGAAGAAAATGACTTTGCCGCACTGGAACCGGTATTTTTCTCCACCTCTCAGGCGGGGGGCAAGGCTCCGTTTGATGCAGGTACTCTGCAGGATGCATCCGATATAGATGCCCTTAAAGAGCTGGATGCGGTTGTTACCTGCCAGGGAGGAGACTATACCAATGAAGTCCATCCTAAATTGCGCCAGAGTGGCTGGGATGGATACTGGATTGATGCCGCGAGTTCCCTGCGTATGGATCCCAATGCGGTAATCATTCTGGATCCGGTTAACCGTCCCGTTATAGACAAGGCACTTAATGACGGGTACAGGGATTTTATCGGCGGCAACTGTACCGTAAGTCTTATGTTAATGGCTCTCGGTGGGTTGTTTCGCGCCGGAGCAGTGGAGTGGGTCTCTGCCATGACCTATCAGGCTGCTTCAGGGGCCGGTGCCCCCAATATGCGTGAGCTTCTGACCCAGATGGGAGTGCTGAAAGATTCTGTTGCCGATCTGCTCGCAGATCCCGGTTCAGCGATTCTGGATATAGATCGCAAAGTAACAGCGGCCCTGCGCGGCGACGAGTTTCCGGTAGCGGAATTCGGATATCCCCTTGCAGGCAGTGTGCTCCCCTGGATTGATCGGGAAGTTGAAGATGGTCAGAGCCGTGAAGAGTGGAAGGGCTTTGCTGAAACCAATAAGATTCTGGGTGCAGAGCAGCCGGTTCCCATCGATGGTGTATGCGTGCGCATTGGAGCGATGCGCTGCCACGCACAAGGACTCACTGTCAAGCTGAAGCGCGACATTCCCATAGCCGATGTGGAGCAGATGATTTCCACTGATAATGAGTGGGTCAAGCTTATCCCCAATACTAAAGCAGATACCCTTGCCGGACTTACTCCAGCTGCGGTTTCCGGAAGCCTTGATATTCCCGTCGGGCGAGTACGCAAGATGAAAATGGGTCCGGAGTATCTCTCCGCATTTACCTGTGGAGATCAATTACTCTGGGGTGCGGCCGAACCCTTGCGCCGCATGTTACGCATTCTTCTTGACGGATAGCTCCCCGTATTAGTCACACCCTTTTAAGAAATACTGCGGGTCGGCCATGTGGTCGACCCGCAGTGCGTTAAACACAAATTACTCAGGATAAATACAGATGGAATACAATATAGTCGTTGTGGGTGCGAGTGGTCAGGTCGGTGGCCAGGTAGTTGCAGAACTCGAAGCACGCTCTTTTCCGGTCAAACAGTTACTTGCTTTTGCATCCAAGGATTCAATCGCCCAGAGTGTCGAATTCCAGGGAGAAGAGATCGCGGTACAGACGCTCGAGAGCAGTGCTTTTGCTGGCGCTGATATTGTGTTTTTCTGTACTCCAGCCCTGGTCACCGAAGAATATATGCCCGCAGCATCACAGGCAGGTGCTTTCTGTATCGATTTGAGCCGCGCAAGTCTGGGAGAAAGTGCAATTCCATGCATAGTGCCTGAGTTATCCTCATCTGCTCTGCTCAAATCATTGAATACGGTTGCCAACCCACCCTCAGCTGCGATTCAGGCTGCACTGGTTCTAGCGCCTCTCCAGGTTGAATTTGGCATCCAGCGCATAGCGCTTACGGTGCTGCAAAGTGCCTCGTCCCTGGGAAAGAAGGGTGTTGCGGCATTGCGCAAACAAACAGGAGCGTTGCTCAATGGCCGTCCTCTGGAGAGTGATACCTTGGTTGCCGATGCTCCTTCGCAACTCGCCCTCAATCTTACCCCTGTGAATGCCGGGGGATGCAGAGGTGGATGAGGTGCAGATATCCAGTGTGCTGCAGAAGCAGCAGGGTCTGGAACTTCTGAGCTCCGCACAATATGATACCTGTGGAACCAACATTGCCCCCGAATCTGATGCAATTCCAACAACTATTACGCACATGGGGCCGAATGGACATCTCAATCTGTGGTCTGTAGTCGATAATTTACGCAAAGGCAGCGCCCTTAATGCAGTGCAGATAGCGGAATTGTATATTGCAGGATAGACATTTTAGCTTCACCCTGGATCTGGAGATCGCTATCTGATGGCGCGTGTATGTTTAACCATTGAGTACGATGGAACAGCCTACCATGGCTGGCAGGTTCAGCCCTGCAAACACGGAGATACTGTTCAGGCAGTGGTGGAATGCGCCCTGGCAAAAATAGTCAAACACCCGGTTCGTATCCACTCATCAGGGCGCACCGATGCCGGGGTGCATGCTCTGGGCATGAAGGCTCATTTTGATTCCCCGACCCGACTCCCTGAGTCCGCATATTGTGAAGGGGTAAATGCTTGTTTGCCCCTCGATATAGCAATTAAAGAAGCTGTTTTTGTTGCAGATGACTTTCACGCACGTTTCAATGCCCTGGGGAAGCTCTACCGCTACAGCATTTATACCGATTCCGTGCGCTCACCCTTGCAGCGCCTCTATGCATGGCATATAAGACACCATCTCGATCCGGAAACCATGCGCCAGGCTGCTTCCACCCTGGAAGGGAAACACGATTTTGCCGCTTTTCGCTCCTCTTCCTGTGCCGCACAAACTACCATTCGTACCCTGAGATCAATACATATACATCAAAAAGGCGATTTTATTAGAGTAGATGTCTACGGAGACGGGTTTTTGAAAAACATGGTGCGCATTATCGTGGGGTTACTTGTGGCCGTGGGCAAGGGTAGAATCGATCCTGAAGTAGCGCAGCAGATGCTCTTGCAGCAACAACGTCCACGTGAGGTGTTCACTGCTCCTGCAACGGGGCTGTGTCTGATGCGGGTAGATTACGAAAAACCTGACAAAGTGCTGGCAAAACACTTGACGTAAATGTATAGATCGGCTAGTCTTTGCCCTTCTGTGAGCCCCGTACAGCTGCGCAGAATATATAAATATACGAGAGGATAACAATGAGCACGCACACAGTTAAATTAAAAGAGATCGAACGCAACTGGTATGTCATTGATCTGGATGGCAAAGTACTTGGCCGTACCGCCACAGAGATTGCGCGTATACTCCGTGGTAAGCATAAGCCGACTTTTTCACCCAGTGTGGATACGGGCGATTTTGTAGTTGTTATTAATGCCGAGAAGCTGCTCCTGACCGGCAACAAGATCAACGACAAAATGTATTACCACCACACGGGTTATCCGGGGGGCATCCGCTCCATCAATGCCGCACAACAACTCGAAAAAAAGCCGGAAGATTTGGTTTTCAAGGCCGTTAGAGGCATGTTGCCCAAAAACAGACTCGGGCGCCAGATGCTGAAGAAGCTGAAGGTTTATGCCGGTTCCGAGCATCCGCACGCCGCTCAGAAACCCAACGTACTTGAAATTCAATAGCACAGGAGATTGACAGATTATGGCTGAACAGTGTTTTAGTGCCACCGGTAGACGCAAAACATCCGTTGCACGTGTACGTATGAAACCGGGCAATGGCAGTATCGTAGTAAATAAGCTGGATTATAACGATTATTTCGGACGTGAAACCTCTAAGATGGTTATCCGTCAGCCCCTCGAGCTGACAGAAACCCTTGGTAAGTACGATGTGCTTGTCAATGTGCGTGGTGGCGGTCCTTCCGGCCAGGCTGGTGCGATAAAACATGGCATCACCAGGGCTCTGCTGGAGATTGATGGGGAATTACGCCCCGTTCTCAAAAAAGCCGGATTTGTTACCCGCGATAGCCGCATTAAAGAACGTAAGAAGTATGGTCGCGCTGCAGCTCGTCGCAGCTTCCAGTTTTCAAAGCGTTAATATTGATGCTTTCGCCGAAATACCAATTAGATGGCTAAGCAAAAAGCGCCAATTGCCAGGCGCGTGATTGCCCGGTGATTGTCCCTTTAGAGACGCTGCGTTCAATGTCTCATACGTACGTCGAAACAGTGAGATAATTTCGACTGTTTCTGCAATGGCGCAGCAGTTGGTGAGTTTTTTGCGCCGCCATCGATATTATCTATAGTTTTTACGTATAGATATGTGTAGTAATAAAAAAGGGTGGCCTGAAGGCCACCCTTTTTTATTTGAGTTGGTGTATTGCAGCTATGTTTAGCCCTGCTTTAAGCCGAGGTTTAGCGTGCCAGGGTTGAGTCGAGTATTTCACGCATACTGCTTGCACGCCTCCAAGTACCCCTTTTTATTAATTTGATATTCCAGGAGAGATTGTCCTATGTTGAAGGTTGCTGTTATTGGTGCTACCGGGTATACCGGGGTTGAACTTATCCGTTTACTCCTGCGGCACCCCCAGGTGAAAATAACTACATTGAGTTCGCGCCAGTACGCTGGGGAAGAAATTGCACATGTCTTTCCCTCTTTAGCCGGTCATATTGATACGGTGTGTGAAGAGCTCGATCTCGATGCTCTCACGCAGGACGCTGACGTGGTTTTTACCGCGGTGCCGCATAAAACCGCTATGGATGTAGTGCCCGATCTGTTGAAGCGCGGTGTACGCGTGATCGACCTGTCTGCGGATTTTCGTCTCCATGATGTCGCTGTATATGAGCAGTGGTATCAGGCACATTCCTGTCCGGAGTTGATCAAGGCCGCGGTTTATGGTCTGCCGGAGTTGTACCGCGAGCAGATTAAAAACGCAAAACTCGTGGCAAATCCCGGCTGTTATCCTACCGGTATCGCGGTAGCCCTTGCCCCTTTGCTGCAGCGCAACCTGATAGACCCCGAAACGCTTATTCTGGATAGTAAGTCAGGAGCTACCGGCGCCGGACGCAGTGCCAAAACCGCTACCCTTTTCTCTGAAGTTAACGAAGGGTTTAAAGCATATGCCGTGGGAAGCCATCGACATACACCCGAGATTGAACAGGTTCTGACAGAGGTGAGCAATTCCTGCGTAAATGTTAACTTCACCCCTCATCTGCTACCGGTCAACCGAGGGATACTCTCTACTTGTTATGCCTCTCTTGCAGCGCATGTAACCTCTGCCATGATAGATGAAGCCTTGCGGAATAGTTACGCGCAAGAACCGTTTGTGCGCTTGTGCCCCGAGGGTCAATTACCCAATACCGCATATCTTCAGGGAAGCAATTTTGTTGATCTGGGTTGGGTTGTAGATACCAGAACCGGACGGGTCATCGTGGTTAGTGCTATT
>JAIVHC010000030.1 GCA_020201305.1 Geobacteraceae bacterium | reverse complement strand
CAGCTGGATCGACATGAGCGTCCTCGAAGACTGCGTGCGCCAGGAGCTCAACGAAAGTGCGCCGCGCGCCATGTGCGTCCTGCGTCCGCTGAAGGTAACCATAGCCGACTACCCCGAGGGTAAGGAGGAGACATTCAGCGCCCCCAACCATCCGCAGCAACCCGAAATGGGGGAGCGCTCCATCCCGTTTACGCGTGAAATCTACATCGACCAGGATGACTTCATGCTCGACCCACCGAAGAAGTTTTTCCGCCTCGGGCCCGGACGAGAAGTACGCCTGCGCAATGGCTACGTAATCAAGTGCGAAGAGGTGATATACCACGCAGACGGCAGCGTGAAGGAGTTGCTCTGCACCCATGACCCTGCCACCCTGGGCGCGGCGCCCGAAGGTCGCAAGGTAAAAGGAGTGATTCACTGGGTCAGCGCTGCGCATGCGGTACCGGTAAAGGCACATCTATACGACCGCCTCTTCGAGGTCGAAACCCCGGGGGCAGGAGCCAGCGCAGACACATGGCTCGATGACCTCAACCCCGATTCACGCATCACCCTGGATCAGTGTGTGGCCGAACCCGGCATCCGCGAAGCACAGCCCGCCCAGGCATATCAGTTCGAACGCTGCGGCTACTTCTGCCTCGATGCACAACAGAGCACTCAAGAAGTGCCGGTATTCAACCGCACCGTAACCCTGCGCGATTCATGGGCGAAGGTGAACAAGTAAAACATCCGGAAACAAAACAATATGTAAACCACAGTTGACAATACACTCCTCACGCACTATAGTTAATTATGCTGGAAGTCCGTAAAACAGCCCACTTTGATGCTTTCGCAAAAAATCATAAGATGGCTAAGCAAAAATTTCGCCCTACAAGGCCTGGTGGTTTTTCAGGGGCGAAGGGCTAAGCAAAAATTTCGCCCTACAAGGCCTGGTGGTTTTTCAGGGGCGAAGGCATACATCAGGTATGTCGAGGTCCTGAAAAAACGCCGTAACGCCGGAGGGCGGACTTTTTGCGACGCCATCCACTTTAACAAGAGGTTCAAATCCCTGAAGGATCGAAAGGCAAGAGCCAGAATTCAGGCCCGTATTGACCGAGTTGAGATGGGACACTTTGGTGATGTTTCCCCGGTTGGTGAAGGCGTAACTGAATTGCGGATTTTCTACGGCCCCGGATACAGAGTCTACTTTGTACAGAAACACGCTGTCATAGTGATTCTTCTTTCGGGTGGCGACAAAAGCTCTCAAAGAGCTGATATAGCCAAAGCCAAAGAAATTGCCAAAGAGGTGGAGGTATAGGCCATGGGCATTAAAACCACACGCTGGGATTCATCCGAATACCTTAAAACAGATGAAGATATCCAGATGTATCTTGAAGCCTGTATAGAGGAAGCCGGAGATGACCCGGCATTCATTGTACACGCTTTAGGTGTGATCGCGCGCGCCAGAAACATGAGTCAACTTGCACGCGACACCGGGCTGACCCGAGAAGGTCTGTATAAAGCTTTATCCCCGGAAGGGAATCCTACATTCAGCACTGTTGTAAAGGTGGCCAGGGCCCTTGGTCTCGAAATAACATTGCAAACCCATCACAAAGAACCCACAAACACTCAATTGTCCGCTACAAGCTGAACCATGTTCACGCACATAAAAGGATTGATGTTACCCCTATGAGCTTACGTCTCTACAATACACTGACAGGCACCAAAGAACCTTTTACGCCCCTCGAGCCCGGCAAGGTGGGCATGTATGTGTGCGGCGTTACCGTATATGACTACTGCCACATCGGGCATGCGCGCGCGAATATCGTATTTGATATTGTGTACCGCTATCTTAAATACAGCGGCTACGATGTCACCTATGTGCGCAACTATACCGACGTGGATGACAAGATCATCCAGCGTGCCAACGAGCGTGGCATCAATTCTACCGCCCTCTCCGAAGAATTCATCCGCGCCTTTGATGCGGATATGGCTGCCCTGGGGCTCGAAAAGCCCACTATCGAGCCTAAAGCCACCGAGCACATTGAAGACATCATCGCCCTGGTGCAAAAACTTATTGATGCAGGCAAGGCGTATGCGGTGGATGGAGATGTGTACTTTGCGGTGCAGAGCTTCGACGACTACCTGAAACTGAGCAAGCGCAACCTGGATGACATGCAGGCCGGCGCGCGCATCGCACCGGGCGAAAAGAAACGCAATCCCATGGATTTCGCCCTGTGGAAGGCGGCCAAACCCGAGGAACCCTCCTGGCCCTCCCCCTGGGGTGAAGGACGTCCGGGCTGGCATATCGAATGCTCCGCCATGTCCACGCGCTATCTGGGGGAATCCTTCGACATCCACGGTGGCGGTAAGGACCTGGTCTTCCCGCACCATGAAAACGAGATCGCCCAGAGCGAAGCCGCGAGCGGCAAACCCTTTGTAAAATACTGGATCCACAACGGCTTCGTGAATGTCAACCAGGAGAAGATGAGCAAATCCCTGGGCAACTTCTTCACCATCCGCGACATCCTTCAGCAATACGACCCTGAAGTGGTGCGCTTCTTCATCCTCTCGGCGCACTACCGCTCCCCCATCGACTTCTCGGACCAGAACCTCAAGGAAGCACGCCACGGCCTTACCCGCTTCTACGAAGGGCTCCACGCTGCGGCCCAGGTGCTGGCGCAGTGCGACATCGATACTTCGGTGGAGGCAAACGAAGGGCGGGAACTCAAAGAGCGCTTTCAAAGCGCCATGGACGATGACTTCAATACTGCGCAGGCGATCGGCTTTCTGTTTGACGGGGTGCGCAACATGAACCGTCTCATGAGCGAGAAAAAGTTCCGCAAGAAAAAGGACAAGGTTGCGGAGGTCAACGCCCTGTACCATACCCTGCTCGAACTCGGCGGTGTAGTTGGCATATTCGGCTCCGAACCGGAAGCCTGGCTCGAACGCCAGAAAATGGCCGCCCTTGCCGATATGGATATCAGCGCTGAGGAGATCGAAGAAAAGATTGCCGCACGTCTGCAGGCACGCAGGGACAAAGACTTCGCACGCTCAGACGCCATCCGCGATGAGTTGGAGGAGCGCGGGATCCTGCTCCTCGACAGCGCCGAAGGCACCAGTTGGAAGATTAAGTAGAATGATAGGGGCGAAAAAGCTGGCACAGCCGCTATTGGAATGGTAATAATTAAGGTAGTATTGTATGCGTAGTGTTAATTGCAGATATACCTCAAATACAGGGTCTCAGCATGCTCACCAGCACCTCTTACATAAATCCGGCGATGATCGGCGGAGCCGGAATCGGAGCCACCGCTGGTGCGGATGCGGGGGTACGTCCACCCGCACCGGGTGCTGACTCCAACCACAGCAGGGATGCGCGCCCGGGGCAGAACAGTAACTCCGCCCCTACCTTTCCCACAGATAGTGACACGGTTGACCTTAGCCCCGCAGCACGCCAACTTGCGCAGCAGAACCCGGGCACTATCGCCAACGCGACACAGGAACCCTCGAGTTCCGCACCTGACTCTGCACCAAATGATACACCTGCACCCCAGAACCCGCGTGCACGTAACGGAGAGGATGGCGCGAATGCAAACGCAAACACCTCTTCCGCGCAATCCTCCGACCCTGATGAATCCCAGGAGGATGACCGAACCGACAGCTCTGCGGCGGGCTCATCTCCCGGCATGCGCGGCAGCGATATACCCCCCGCAGAGCAACAGGAGGTGCAGGAGCTCAAACAACGGGATCAGGAAGTGCGCACCCATGAAGCGGCCCATGCCGCCGTGGGTGGGCAGTATGCCGGCGCGCCCTCGCTGGAATATGAAACCGGCCCTGATGGAAAACGCTATGCGGTGTCCGGGGAGGTGAGTATTGACCTGGGCAAGGTAAAGGGAGATCCGCAGGAAACCATCGACAAGATGGAGCAGGTTCAGGCCGCAGCCATGGCTCCAGCTCAGCCCTCCGCCCAGGATCGGCGCGTAGCCTCGCGTGCTGCACAGATTGCGGCACAGTCGCGCATGGATCTGCGTATGGAACAAAGCGGCGCCATGGGAGCACAAGCTCAGGCGACATCGCCTTTTGACATCGTTACCGCTGGCGGAGAAGAAAACCCACAAAACCAGGCGCCACGCCCTGCGGCTGCGGCACCCAGCATCGAATCCCTGCGCTGGTCCGGGGCCATCGCCTGAAGCATTTCCCCCACCTCCTCCTGCCTACTCGGGCGCTGAAGAGAACCCCGCCTGGGCAAATTTAAACCCGCGCTTTTGCAGAATTGCGCGTCCGCGGATGCTCAAATCTGCCACAAAATGAAACTGCTGTCCCGGATCAACCGGATAAGCCTTCACCCGGTAGTGTGTACCCCAGGGTTTTTCCTTCAATACCACCACAATGGGCTCCTTCAGAGACACATACGTACTGCTCAAGGCCACATCGTATAGAATGTCGCGCGCCTCGTTTCCATCGTGATACGGATCCAGGAAAAAATCGCTCACGGTCTGCAACCTGGGTGTACCGTTGTTGGCATTCGCCACCAGTTCATTCCAGATCTTGAGATGCGGAATGTGATACAGGGTATCATCCGCGCTAGTGATCTGCACCGTGCGCAATCCCACATGGGTGACCTCGCCGTACACCCCGCCAATCTCGATCCAGTCACCGTTGCGATACGGGCGCTCGCCGGTTGCGACAATCCCGGCAATCAGGCTGCTGGCGTAGTCCTTGAGGGCGAACCCGAGCGCGAGCCCCAGAGAACCGAAGAGCGCCACCATATTCTGCAGCGACGGTTCGATAATGAGGGGAACAATGAGGAGAAACGCCGCGATGATGATTATAAGACGTAATAGCGGCACCATCGCGAGAATGAAGTGGCGCCGCTGATCATGCAACTGTGCCGCAATCCAGGGGAGCACCTTCTGCAATACTATAATACTCGTTATGGACACAACAAGAATCAGGGCAAGTTCCAGCATTGCGGATGAATCGAGGGCGTTGAAGATATCCGATACTTTGACATTTTCCATTGGCATTACCCCTGAAATTGATCCATAAGATAATTACGTTCGCGTAGATATGTACAGACTCCGACATACGCGAGCGGCGCAATTTGCCAGTCTCCTTCGGATTCTTCTACAATCCCCAGCGCGCGCAAACGTAGGAGTGTCGCCATTATATGCGCGCGGGACATAGGCAGCACCCTCGGGAGCAGCTCCTCCGGAACCCCCCGGTGCAGAAGCAGGGTGTGGAGGGTAAAGGCAACATTATCCGTACCATCAACAGGTGGCACCGGACTTGTGGCCAGGGGCGCAACCCATACCGTATGCTCGCTCTCAGCGCCTGCTTCCCCTTTTTCGCCCGCATCTTCGCCCTCCTGCTCCGATTCTGGCTCAGAGCGCAAGGCATCGCGCCAGTAGCGCAGCGCCAGCCCCACATTACCGCGTGTACGCACCGCAAGCTGCAGAACAGCGCCACTCACCTGTGCATCCGCATGATCCTCTGCACACAACACCGTATGCCCATTACTTGCATTTTTAAAACAGTAGGTGGGCTTGACCTGCGCCACACTCAGCTGGCGCAACAAACGGGTCAGGCGCGTCCCGTCAAATCCCTGCAGGGTAAGAACACTGGGGCACTGGACCGGCCACACATGTTGCAGATACGCCCACGCCCAACTGTCACAACCTATGATACCCGGCCCGTAATTACCGCGCATGGCGTGTTCGAGGAAATAGCGCACCAGATCGAGCCCCTCTGCATGGCGTAGATAGCAACGCTCCAGTTCAGGCATGATCCAGGGTTGTGATCCATGATCCGAGTCGGAATCGGGGCTGAAAGCAGGGATTTGGACCCAGTCGCGTTTCTGTTGCAGGATATCCGCATAAGTGGGGGCTTCAACACATGGAGCCTGGCGCGCGGCGGCCCACGCGCGTAAAACCTCGGTATTCCCGCTCCACGGCGGCCCCACCACAAAAACCACCTTCGGCTCTCCAGCAGCACCGCTCCAACCTGCAAGGGCATCCTCCAGTGCAGACAAAACTCCAGTCCACTCCACCGGACCGGTTAGAGGCTCGAGCAGAGAGGACGGCAGACGCTGGAGTTCAGATTCGGGCATGAAGGGGCTCTTCTCGACGTCGGGCTTGCGCCTGAGAAGGCGCTTGAAAGCGCTCCACTTGCGCACTATCTGCTCCGAGCTACTGCGAGGCGGGGAAAACTCCCCCAGGGGGACAAACTGCCACAGGGGTGGTAACTCGTCCGCTTCAGCATCGACGCCGGGAGTCTCATTTTCAGCCATTGAACTTCCCCACACATAC
>JAIVHC010000318.1 GCA_020201305.1 Geobacteraceae bacterium | reverse complement strand
CGTGAGATCATCAACTATCTGGACGGCAAACCACTCGAAAACGCGGTTAATATCCCGCGCTTTGATCCGGATCTGATGGAACAGATGAAACCGTTCATGACCCTGGTTACCACCCTGGGGAACTTCATTTCTCAACTTGCGCCACCCAACCCGAGCAAGGTTACCTTCAGCTATACCGGAAAGCTCGCGCGCTTTGATTGCGCACCCATCACCGTATGCGGGCTAGCGGCTCTGCTCAACTTTCAGACCGAGCAGGAGATCAATATGGTTAATGCGCGTATGGCCGCACGCGAGCGCGGGATTGCAGTAGAGGAAACACGTACCACCGAAACCGAGTCCTTCTCCAACCTGGTGACCATAACCCTTGAATCGGCCCACGGGGTGCGTACCATTGCCGGCACCATGTTTGAAGGGCGTCCGAAGATTGTGAAGATGCGCAACTTCTCCACTGATTTCAGCCCTGAGCCCCATATGCTGGTGATGCACTACGATGATCGCCCCGGCCTGATCGGTAAAATGGGCACCATCCTGGGCGAGGCGAATATCAACATCGGAAATATGAACCTCGGGCGCCAGGAAAAAGCAGGCGAGGCGATGGTAGTCCTTTCCATCGATACCCCTGCGGATGAAGCAACCCTGGCAACACTTAAAGAAGCGATCGGCGCACGTTACCTGAAAGCGGTATAGTTGCCGAAGTCAGCACTGCAGATGTAGCTCATCTGAGTCAGGCGCAGATAGCAACGAAAAAGGGCGGACCCGAAGGTCCGCCCTTTTTCGTTGGCGCTTTAGTTGCGCAGTGAGTTCGGATGGTGTGCTTCGAACTCCTTGGGCACCGTATGACATACCATGCAGTCATTGCCGATAGGGCGAGCATTGCCCTGGTACTGCAATGGCTGGATGTTGTCGCGCGCGGCTCCCATATTTGCGGGATAGAGGGCATGCGGGCTGCCGTGGCACGCGGCGCACATTACCGCTCCCATCTGATCGTGGCGGTTGCGATAGAGTCCGGCGGCGTTTTCGGTCCAGGTGTTGAACGCATTCATGCTCATACCCATGCCGAAATCCTCGTGACACGTGAGGCAGTCAGGCTGCTGNNCGCTCCCATCTGATCGTGGCGGTTGCGATAGAGTCCGGCGGCGTTTTCGGTCCAGGTGTTGAACGCATTCATGCTCATACCCATGCCGAAATCCTCGTGACACGTGAGGCAGTCAGGCTGCTGCCCCCATGGCTGGCGCGGATTCACCTGTGCCGCACTTTCCACTGTGGAAGTGGAGAGATGCTCCATCATCAGCGCAGCGCGTTCTTGCGTGGCGCCACTGTGCTCCTGATTCAGCAGAGAGATGGAGTGCTCCTCCATGGTGCCGTGGCAGTTGCTGCAGTCCATGAACGTGCCATGGTGGCTGCGGAAACACTGGGTGGCCCCGTCGCTACGCGTAGCGTGGCAGGTGGCACATGCCTCTCCACCCTCCATGTCGCGCAGGTAGTTGGCGTGCCAGCCGTGGATGGAAGCGGAGAAGTTCAGAAGCCCCTCTTTGCCCGCCTGTTTGAGCGCGGGATCGGCGTGGCAGCTCTGACACAGCACCGGTTCCCCGTTACGTGCCTGCTCGAGCAGGTTGGTGTCGCTGAGTTTGTCGTGGCTTGCGAGGATATCCTCCCCGGTGGCCGCAGTGAACCCGGCGATGTCATCCACCTTCCAGCCACCGCCATGGCAGTTCTTGCACCCCATTTCCGTCGTGGCCGGGGCGGTCACTCGGGTTTGGGCCAGAATTTCGCCGCTTTCTGCATCCAGCGCCTGGATCTCCACCACGGGGTAGGGATTAAAGCCACCATCCTTAGGGTATGGCACCACCGGAATTGCCGCAGCGACAAACGCGTTGTCATCAGGTTTCAGATCCATGTTGCCGCTCAGCCCCTTTCCTTGCAGACCCACTCCGGGTTCCAGCTTTTTACCCAGGAGCTTCTCCACATTGTCCCAGAACGCGATGCGCTCCTGCGGGTTGTTGAACTTCGGGTCTACAGCGTAGCGCAATTCGACGTTCTGCGTCACTACCTGGGGGGAGTCGCCGCGTTTAATCAGCTGGGCGTAGATGGTGTTTCCCGGTGGGAGCATGAGCCACTGTTCGGAAGAATCGGAGATGCCCTTCATCCCCAGGGTGTTCCAGACCAGCAGTACGTATTCATCGCTTTCTTTATCAAAGGCAGGGATCTCCACGGGGATATCCTGCGCAGCGAAGTTCTTGTTTCCAGTAGCGGCACTTACACCGTTGAATTTTTTCACCAGATAGGTGGCAAGGGCATGGCGCTCCGCCTCGGTGCCCATAAACGGAGGCATATACGGACTGACCGTGCCGAGGCCGGAGAGTTTGCGATCCATGCCGAAGATGTTGTCGTAGCG
>JAIVHC010000197.1 GCA_020201305.1 Geobacteraceae bacterium | reverse complement strand
CACCCATGTAGGCGAGCATGTGACCTACACATGGTTTGTAATGCTGTTGCTTACACTGTTGGCTTTTATTGTTTCCCGCAGGATCAAGGAAGTGCCGAGCGGGTGGCAGAACCTCATGGAAACGGTAGTTGGAGGAATAGAAAACCTCATCAACGAAACCATGGGCCCCAAGGGGAAGACATATTTCCCCCTGATTGCGACTCTGGCGCTGTTTATTCTGGTATCCAACCTGATTGCCCTGGTGCCGGGTTTTTATCCCCCTACAGCCAACCTTAACACCAACGCTGCCATGGCATTGACGGTGTTTTCCATGACCCACATCATCGGGGTCAAGGAGCACGGACTCGCGTACCTCAAGCACTTTATGGGTCCGATTCTGGTTCTCGCTCCGCTGATTTTTATCATTGAAATCATCGGACATCTGGCGCGTCCCCTTTCACTCTCTCTGCGTCTTTTCGGCAACATGTACGGGCATGAGATCGTGCTGATGATATTCTTTGCACTGGTTCCCTTCCTGTTACCCATACCCATGATGCTGATGGGGGTTCTTATTGCATTTATCCAGGCGTTTGTATTTACGTTGTTGTCAATGATCTATATTGCCGGATCCCTGGAAGAAGCGCACTAAATACACAGAAGTTACCGCACAAGCGGTTAAGTGGTCCTATATTATATAGGAAGAATAAACTCAAATTGTAACAAGGAGAACAAAGATGACATTTTTTGCATGGTGTATGATCGCAGCTGGTTTCGGTATGGCAATTGGCTCTTTTGGTACTGGTATTGGTCAGGGTCTGGCTATCAAATCAGCCGTTGAAGGTGTTGCACGTAACCCCAGCGCAAGCGGTAAGATCCTCACAACAATGATGATCGGTCTGGCGATGATCGAGTCCCTGGCAATTTACGTATTTGTTGTTGCCATGATTATCCTCTTCGCCAATCCGTTTACAGCTCAGGTTATGGAGCTGGCTGGCAAGTAAGTTTTACTTACTCTTTCAGTATGGATAATAGAAAAGGCGCTCCCCAGTCGGGTGAGCGCCTTTTCTATTTGGTGCTTTAGTTTAGGGGTAGCTGCTTATTTTTCCAGCTCATAGGGCCAGCCCAGAATTCCACCTTCCATGTAACGTACATTTCTGGTAACTATTCACCACCACTAGCGATAGGGGTTTGTGGTACCCTTGGGAAGGGCGTCTGTCGCCATCGACGGCGAAAAGTGTACCTTGGAATGGGTGCCATAAGCACCGTCTGAATAATTACCGTATATATAGACTATTTGTCGCACAAGCTGCAGAAACTATATCCGCATAAAAAGTTATTTCGTGTGTTAGCTGGATCACATCCGGACAAGTGGACTCCAGAGCAGTATTCATGCGAGACATTGTTGTTAGGATGAAAATATGCTTAGGGGTTGTAGATGTTGCTTGATCTGTTCATCGTACTGATTTTGTATTCGATTTCTGTCGCGGCCTCGGTACACATACTGTTGCATAAACAAGATCCACGGGCAGCGTTGGGTTGGATGGCTGTTTCTCTCGGTCTCCCGGGGTTTGGCGCATTATTTTACTGGCTTATCGGGCGCAACCGGATTCGCACCCGTGCCCGTGCCTGGCAGAACAGGGGGGAGGGGATCCATCTGCCCGAAGGTATTGAGCCTCCGGAGGAAGTGCCTGCATTTCTGCGTGCTCCATTTAAAACCCAGAACTATGTTCTCATCCGTCAGCTGTCCGATGCGGTAACCAGACGTCCACTGGTAGATGGAAACCGTGTCGAGGTTTTGCTCAACGGTGAACAGGCCTATCCAGCCATGCTTGAGGCCATTCAGAATGCGCAGCAGTTTCTTGACCTCTCCAGCTATATCTTCGACACTCGCACTTGCGGGCGTCGTTTTGCAACAGTGTTGATAGAAGCAGCGGAACGCGGGGTCGAAGTACGCGTACTCGTGGACGCCCTCGGTGAGATGTATACCATGCCACGGATCCGCAGCCTTTTTAAGGGGACTAAGGTGCGCTTTAGTCTGTTTCTACCCTTTTCCCTTTCGCAGCGTGGTCTGCACATCAATCTGCGCAACCACCGTAAACTTCTGGTTGTTGATGGCTCTGTGGGTTTTACCGGAGGGATGAACATCAGCACCCGCCACTATGTGGGCAATCCGGGTATGCGCCGGCCGGTGGCTGATATTCATTTTAAATTTTACGGCCCCATAGTTGGACATATGCAGGCGGCTTTCATGGAGGACTGGCACTTTGCTACCGGTGAATCAATGAAGGCACGAACCTACCCGAAACCGGTATCCGGGGGAGATTCGCTGTGTCGGGGAGTAAGTGCCGGCCCCAATGAAAACTTTGAAAAGCTGGTGTGGATTGTCACTGGAGCCTTGACTTGTGCGCGCACCAGGGTATGTATCATGACCCCGTATTTTGTGCCGGATCAGACCATGATAGCTGCTCTGTGCGGCGCTGCGCTTCGGGGCGTTAGTGTGGAGATCATCCTCCCGGAGGAGAACAATCTCCCCTTTGTAGCCGGGGCGAGTCGCGCCAATTTTGCCGAGCTCCTGCGTTACGGGATTGAAATCATGTATCAGCCCGGCTTTTTTGTGCACAGCAAATTACTGCTAATGGATGAGCACTACGCCATAGTGGGCTCGGCTAACATGGATGCGCGCAGTCAGCGTTTGAACTTTGAATTCAACGTAGAAATTTACGATAAAGAAACCAACCAGAACCTGCGCGCCCATTTTGCCCGAGCACGGCAAAATGCACGTCGGGTAAAGATGGAAGATGTCGAGCAACAGGCTGTGATATGCAAATTAAGCGACCGTTTTTTGCGTTTGTTCAGCCCATTCCTGTAATTTTGGGGCAGTTCATTGATTGCTTAGGGTAGAACTTTCCATCCGCGGCTATTCTCTCATAAAGGACAGAGAAAAAGATTCAGCTTGTTTAACAAGGATGTTATTCTTGCTTGACAATTTTTTACTTTGTCATGCTTAGTATTAATTTAAACTAATTTGGGCTGTTTTGTATTATGCTTACTTTTTTTCATAAGCGCATGCCGTTTATTATTATTTTAAACTTGATAATAATTGTAGCAAGTTTGGTTCTCGCTTTTGCTGTGCGCTACGATTTTATCCTGGGAGCGATGGAGATAAAGGCTTTTTGGCGTTTGCTTCCAGCTGTTGTTCTTATCAAAATTGTCCTTTTCTGGCGTTATAATTTGTTCAGCGGCTGGTGGCGTTATGTCTCCATGACAGATTTGATCGAAATTTTTAAAGCCAATGTTCTTGCCTCAGCAGCGGTTACGGGTTACGCCGTTTTTGTATACCGTCTTGAACTTATACCTAGAACAGTTTTATTTCTGGATGGTCTATTTTGTTTTATGGCAATTGGAGGTGTACGCTTTCTGATTCGCGCCTGGCGTGAAGGTCGTTATCCAAAATCCTCAAAGCGCGACGGGGAAAGGCGCCTACTTATCGTAGGAGCAGGCAATGCAGGGCAGATAATCGCTCGCGAACTCAGAATCAACAACGACCTTAAATATAAGGCCGTTGGTTTCATTGATGACGACCCTCTGAAACAACGGGAAAAATTTCAAGGCATTTCGGTACTCGGAACTTGTGATGACATTGAATCCATCTGTAGACGTAAACGTATTGCAGAAGTGCTTATAGCCATGCCTTCGGTTTCGGGTGCGAAAATCAAAGAGATTGTTTTTCAGTGTCAACAAGCGCATGTTCCATACAAAACACTGCCCGGTGTTAGCAGCTTGATAGATGGGTCAGTATCGGTACAGCAGCTTAAGGATGTTTCCCTGGAGGACTTGCTCGGACGAAAGCCGGTAAAGCTTGAGAGTGGAAAAATTTCCGATTACCTGAAAGGCAAACGTGTGCTTATCACTGGCGCTGGTGGGAGTATTGGCTCAGAATTATGCCGCCAGGTGGCACGCTTTGTACCGGATAAGCTCATTCTATTTGAAAATGCAGAGACACCTTTGTTCTTAATTGAGCAGGAATTGGGCCAAACTTTTCCCAACATCTCTCTTTATCCTATTGTGGGTGATATTCGTCATCGTGCCCGGGTAGAAGCTATTTTTGACGAATTTATGCCCCAGGTTGTTTTTCATGCCGCTGCGTACAAGCATGTTCCCATGATGGAGATAAATCCGGCCGAGGCAGTCAACAATAATGTGCGCGGGACTCAGGTAGTTGCAGAGACAGCATCAGCATTTGGGGTTGAACGTTTTGTCATGATATCTACCGACAAAGCGGTAAACCCCACCAACATTATGGGGGCCACAAAACGCACCGCTGAAAAACTGGTGCAGGCAATGGTCGCAAAAAGCAAAACCTGTTTTGTAACTGTAAGATTTGGCAATGTTCTCGGAAGCAATGGCAGTGTTATTCCGACATTTACGAATCAGATACGTGCTGGTGGGCCAGTTACTGTAACCCATCCGGACATAACCCGTTTTTTTATGACTATTCCAGAAGCAAGTCAATTAGTCCTCCAGGCTGGAAGCATGGGAGATGGGGGGGAAATTTTCCTTTTGGATATGGGTGAGCCGGTAAAGATTGTGCATCTGGCCGAAGAGCTCATCCGGTTGTCGGGCAAGAAACCATATGAAGATATCGATATAACTTTTACCGGATTGCGCCCAGGTGAAAAACTGTATGAAGAACTACTTCTCGATGGAGAAGGAGTAAAGCCAACCCGACATGAGAAAATTTGTGTTGCAGATTCAGTGGTTGACGATATACTCGAACTAAAACCTAAACTTGAGGAATTGTATATGGTGGCACGCCAGATGGATTTGCCTCAGGTGTGTGAGCACTTACACTCTATTGTGCCGGAGTACAACAAAAGCAAACCTGCGGACGATATTTAGGGTGCATTATGCACAAATAAATCAACATGCACGTCTACCATTTGGAGATGACTATGCAGATTAAAATCAAACAGGCCGTAAAATCAACTACGCTATTCATGGCGTTGTTTGCAATGGTATTCCTTTCCGGGTGCGCGAAAAAGCAAAGTTATAAGCCCGCCTCCTAGCCGATGATAGCGCCATAATCTATCTTTTTCGGACTAATCATGCCTTCAGCCGGGCAATCGGCTCCCTGGCAAATATTACCTCTGGGGTTGTGTTTGCTGTGCTCTTTGTTATAGTAGAAATTAAATAAATCGAACGTCTCGATTTTATCGGATTGTTGTCCTATAAAGATGTTCGTGTAAATAACCTAAATCTAAACCTACAGGAGGAAGTATGACTGAACAACAAGGTGTGTATAAGTGCGATGTATGCGGTAACATCAAGTTTGACGCTAATACCACCGATGCAGCGCAGGAGAAACACGTGCCGGTCATCGAGCAGAATGGCGATCAGATTACGGTGACGGTTGGCAGTGTTGAGCATCCCATGACTGAAGAACACTATATTGAGTGGATTGAGATCATTGCGGATGAGAAAAGCTACCGCACCTTTCTTAACCCAGGGGATAAGCCTCAGGCAACGTTCTGTTTGAAGGCAGATAAGTTCACTGCACGTGAGTACTGTAACCTGCATGGCCTGTGGAAGGCAGAGAAGTAAGCAGTTTCCCTGTGACAGGGGGTGAAAAACAAAAAGGCAGGCCCGCTAATAGTGCGAGTCTGCCTTTTTGCGTTTGCCGTAATGTTGCTCCCATGCACGTGTGTACGGTGCCGGGGGTTATTCCGTTGAGCTTTTATCTGTCGTATCATCTGTATCTTTTTTCTTCCGTACCGGAAGATCACACGAATTAGCACCTCAGCCGAGGCCGAATTTAGGCAGTATCCACCGATTTACCACTACCCAGACAACCACAACAAGAATTAAAATCCAGATTGAGTCCATGCGTAAGCTCCTTCTAAGCAATAATATGAATATCTATATATAGCCTACTATGACACTTGCTACTGCAACTGTACAGGATATTTAGCGCGTAATGATACTGTGCGAATAACGCCCTTCTCGGGGATGTATAGCCACATAAACTGGGGGTTATTTGCTAAGTGGAATCAGAACAACAGCACAGGACATTTTACTTTGTGCAGGACATGGTTGGATACGGAACCAAGAAGAGCATCGCGGATTTCGCCACGTTCATGCCGTCCGATAACGAGAAGGGAAAATCCTTCGCTATTGGCGATGGTGCAGATGACATCGCGTGGATATCCATGCTCCAGGCGGGGAGTGACCTCCACCCCTGCAGTACGCAGGTATTCATATTTTGCATCAAGGAGCTTTTGTCCTGCCCTGGTTGCCTGTTCCTTTATCATCTCAATCTGAAAATCCGGGATCATGCGATAATACATGCTTTTGACATTAACTACATGGAGCAACGTAATGGGTGCGCTAAATTGTTCCTTGTATGCGATGATGTTCTCCAGGGTGGCATCACTGGTGCAACCGTCACGAATGGGAACGAGTATCTTCATGGTGTTTTCTCCTTTAGCTTTAACCGGCGTAGTCGAGCAGCAGGCGCGGCAAGAACAATACCGGATCGGGCCAGAAGGTCAGGAGCAAAAGAATAGCCAGTTGAATAAGCAGGAACGGCATCACCGCACGCGAGACATACAGAATGTTGCGGTTTGCCACTGCCCCCGAAATAAACAGACTCACTCCCAAAGGCGGGGTGCAGTAGCCTATCCCCAGGTTAAGTGTCATGATCAGGCCGAAATGGAGGGAGTCGATGCCAAACTTTTGCAATAAAGGAAGGAAAATGGGGGTCAGAATAATGGTAGCGGAAATAATATCCATAAACATTCCCACAAACAGCAGCAACAGATTGACCACGAGCAAAAAAGACCACGAGGAGTCAAAGCTGCTTACGGCGGCATTGGCAATCTGATTGGGGATCTGCTCGAAGGTCAGATATTCGCCGAATACCGAAGCACCGGCGACAATTACCAACAGGGTGGCCGCAGTAACTGCAGACGCGACAATCACTTGCTTTACGTCACCTAGTTTCATATCGCGGTGGATAAACAACTCAACCCCGAATGCATATACACACGCAACTATAGCTGCCTCATTGGCGGTAAAAAGGCCGGAGTAGATGCCGCCAAAGATGATTACCGGCAGCAGCAGAGCCCAGATACTTTCACGCAAGACAGCGAAAACATCACCCAGTTTAGGACGCTCGCGCCTCTGCATTCCCAAACTTTTGCATTTAAGCCATGTATACAGAGACATCCCGGCCATGAGCATAAACCCGGGAATAAACCCGGTAAGGAACAGGGCTTCGAGTGAATCGGTGCTGATCATGGCGTAGAGGATCATGGCTATGGACGGGGGAATAATCACACCCAGAATCGGGGCGGTACTCATAACCCCGATGCTGAATTTCTCATCGTAGTTATGCTCCATGAGCGCCGGAATCATGAACCCCCCGATGGCTACTACCGTTGCTACAGTAGAGCCAGAAATGGCACCAAAAAAACCGCATGCCAGAATACCGGCCATTGCCAGCCCGCCGGGAAGAAACCCTACCATAACGTCAGCGGTTTTGATGAGTTTCTTTACGATGGAGCCTGTAGTCATGATGTTGCCGCACAGAACAAAAAACAGCACCACGATAAGGGCGAATTTATCCATGCTGCGGTATAAAATTTCGATGACTATCTCCGGATTCAACCCCACTATAAGAGTGAGACCCGCAACCCCGGTAAAGAACAGCGC
>JAIVHC010000144.1 GCA_020201305.1 Geobacteraceae bacterium | reverse complement strand
ATACTGCTCCTGTGACACGCTCCGCTATGGATACGTCAGATTTAGAATTGAGGTTATATTTCATACACTTTGGTTTATCGCCTCCACAACCTTGAGGCCGTCGAGGGCCGCACTCATTATTCCCCCGGCGTAGCCAGCACCCTCTCCTACCGGATACAAGCCGGTGCAGTTAACCGCTTCCATAGTGGCGGTACGTAATACCCGCAGAGGCGCTGAAGTTCGGGTTTCTAGGCCCACAAGACTCGCCTCAGTACTGATAAAACCGTGCATCTTGCGCTCAAAGTGTGGCAATGCCTGTTGCAGCCCTGCAAAGACAAACGGAGGGAGAAAAGTACGCAGTTCATCCTCGCGCACTCCGGGGCGGCAAGTGCTATTAACAGGGGCATAGCCGCGCTGCAAAAAGCTGAGCATATTCTGCGCCGGCGGGCGATAGTCGCCATTGCCTGCATATGCTTTCTGCTCCCAGTAACGCTGGAACTCCATCCCGGCGAGGGGCGTTTGTCCTTCGAAATCTTGTGGGCGTACTGCCACCACCAGAGCACTGTTGGAATATTCACCTGCACGCCTGGAGTGGCTCATGCCGTTCACTACTACGGCATGTTCTTCACTACTGCTTAACACCACTTCGCCCCCGGGGCACATGCAGAAAGAATATACCCCTCTGCCACTGCTGCGGTCGTTCCAGCTAAGGGCGTATTCCGCGCTGGGCAGACGTGGATGTGATTCCATCCCGTACTGGATAGCGTTAATCCGTGACACTGGATGTTCGACCCTGACCCCCATAGCAAAGGCCTTGGGCTCCATCGCGATACCGCGTTGATAAAGCATGGCATAAGTATCCCTGGCACTGTGCCCAACCGCAAGGACAACTGAATCGCAGTGTATCTGTTCAGAGGCATTGACCACAACCCCCTTGATACATCCATGTTCAATTTCCAGATCCGTAAGCCGGGAACGGTATCTGATCTCGACTCCAGCCGTGCGCAGCTGCGCACGCAGATTTACCAGTACTGTGCGCAGGACATCGGTACCGATGTGAGGTTTGGCGTCGCTACGGATATCCTCCGTAGCGCCACAGGAAATAAAGGTATCCAGCACCCTCGCAGCGAGGGGATGTTTAACCCTGGTGGTAAGCTTACCATCGGAAAAGGTACCTGCGCCCCCTTCGCCAAACTGGACATTGCTCTGGGGATTAAGTGCACCACCGGACCAGAAGGTTTCAACATCGCGCACGCGCTCGGCCACCGGCACACCGCGCTCCAGCAAGGTCACACTATGCCCACTGCGCCCCAGTTCCAGCGCGGCAAAGATCCCTGC
>JAIVHC010000317.1 GCA_020201305.1 Geobacteraceae bacterium | reverse complement strand
TGGAACATGAAGGGGATGTGCTGGTGTTTCTCCCCGGAGCGCGCGCAATCCAGCGCTGCTCTGCCTATTTGCAGCAACAGGAGTGGGCGCGTAATCTCCGGATTCTGCCTCTGTATGGTGCCCTGCCCTTCGAACAACAGCAGGAGGCCATGCGGAAGGAACGGCAGCGCAAGGTGATACTTGCTACCAATATTGCCGAAACCAGTCTCACCATTGATGGTGTGGGTATTGTGGTGGATAGTGGCCTGGAGCGACTCCTTCTCTTTGATGCGGGGCGGGGAATGAATCATCTTCCCACGCGTAGAATCTCACTCGCAAGTGCGACCCAACGTGCCGGACGCGCCGGACGCCAGGGCCCCGGCCACTGTTACCGTCTCTGGAGCGAAAATGTGCAGCACAGCCTCATCCCGCACCAGGCTGCGGAGATTCTGCGCTCCGATCTCACCCCGCTGGCGCTCGAACTTGCATGCTGGGGGGTACAGGATGCCACGGCCCTGGAGTGGATCGATCCCCCGCCTTCTGCGCTTCTGGACACAGCCTATGCACTTCTGACCCGGCTCGGAGCCCTAGACACGGAGCGGCGTCTGACGTCAGTGGGGCGCAAAATGGTTTCTCTTCCCGTGCACCCGCGGCTGGCGCGGATGCTGGTTGCAGCGCGAACACTGGAGGAGCAGACCCTCGCGTGCCACCTGGCGGTGATACTCGAACATCCGCACCTGTTTCGGCGTGCGCAGCGCTCTACTTCTCATGCTATGAGTGGCAGCGATATTCAGGATGTGCTCGAGTCCTGGCTCAAACAGATGGATAGCCGCGACAGAGGGAGTAACCCGCAGGCGCTGCGCGACCTCAGGGCGTTGCTGCAACAATTTGACATCCGCACCTGGGTGAGAATAAACACCGATCTGCGCAGCATCGGAGAGCTGCTCCTGTTCGCATATCCGGATCGGGTCGCCAGGCTGAGACCCGGCACGCGACGTGAGTATGTGTTACGCAACGGCTCCGGCGCAGTACTCTCCGCGCGCTCGGCTCTGGAAGGGCAGGAGTGGGTGGTGGCGCTCGAACTGGAGCAGGGTACGAGCGCGCAGGCGTTGATTCACATGGGTAGCGCCCTGGAACCTGAGCAGCTTGAACGTGCCTTCCCCGAGGAACTGGAGTGGCAGCACGAGACCTGCTGGGATGAAGGCAGGCAGCGCGTGCAGACGCACCGTTGTCGGCGTCTGGGGACCCTGATCCTGCAGCAGGAGCGGTCGGCGCTGGACAAAGCCCTCGCCCTGCGTATAATTTTGCAACAGATTCGCGCGCGTGGGCTCGAAGTGCTGCAATGGAC